>CAYRAD010000024.1:0-14206 GCA_964422135.1 uncultured Vicingus sp. | reverse complement strand
TATTGAAATTCACTATATTTTTTAGTATTCTTGTAATCACCAAGGTAATCAGGTCCAGAGATAATAGAGTTTATAGCGTTAAATGAAATTTTATCTTCACTAATACCTTTGTTTGTAAGAGATTTTAATACGGTTGATTTAGCTTTATCACCTCTTAAAGATGATAAGTTAATATTTGTTTTAAATGTTTTTGTAGGAACCTTTGAAGCACTGGATTCAATTTCTATGTATATTTTTTGACCATTTTTTGCTTTTTCAATAGCTTTATTAATTAAATTTTTATATTTTGGATTATTGGTATTAACAGCAGTAACGTTGTAACTAAAGAATTCTTGATAAGAAGTTAAATTACTGTTGTTAACATCTGAACTGTTGTTGTCATTCACATTATCTGATGTGTTATTCTCAACTATTAATTTTTCTAATTTTATAGTATCTGATTGATTCAGTCTCAATTTATTACTGGTAATATTCAATACCTGATATCTGTTTTCTTTTATATCAATCTGATGTAATTTTAACTTAAGGTCAGATTCTGTAGAAGTTGCAGGTAATTCAAATTGAATGCTTTGATTCTCATAATTTTGTGCATTAACTGTAATTTCCTGTTTTCCTTTGTTTTTAGTGGTTATTTTAAATTTTCCGTTGGAAATTACTACTCCGGTAAAATCATTAGCTGAAACGGGTCTGAAAGATAATGTTCCTTTGTTAATGGGTTTTTCATTGTTATCCACCAATATTCCATTGATTTTATTAATGATTTCGATTGGGCAATCCATACACAAGCTGTATATATCCATTCCACCCAAACCACCATCACGTGTTGAAGCAAAATATCCACTTTGTTCTTCAGCATCCAAAATCAAATAAATATCATCTAATGGAGAGTTAACTGGGATACCCATATTTTCTGCTTCACCCCATCCGGAATCTGTTAGTTTACTTTTAAATAAATCATAACCACCAATTCCCTCATGACCTTTAGATGCAAAATATAAGGTTTTACCATCTTCAGAAATATAGGGAGCATCTTCGTCTAACTTGGTATTAATATTCTCATTCAAAATTTCTGCTACATCCCAATTTCCATCTTCTTTTTTTACAGACTTATATATATCCTTACCTCCAATCCCTTCTTTTCTTGTTGATATGAAATAAATGGTTTTCCCATCTTTTGATAAATTTACACTGGGAATGTTGTATTGACTTGTATTTATATTTTTATCCAGTTCAATCAGGTCAGACCATTTTCCATTTTCTAATATTGATTTCCAAATTAGGTCATTTTTATAGGTGTAAAGAGTATTACCATCTGATGAATATATAATTCCGGCATCATGTTTTTTTGTATTCAAATTCTTTGGCATGTACTTTTCAATTTCATTCCTGTCTGTTATCTGTTGCCAATCATTACCCACTAATTTTGCTACATAAACATCTTCATAAGGTAACAAATCCTTATCCACTTTTTTACTGTTTCCGTTTTTTCTTCTTGAAGTAAATAATAAAACGTTATCACCTTTTTTTATAACTGGAGCATATTCACCATAAGGTGTATTAATTGGAGAACCCAAATTTTTAATAACTGCGTTCTCATTTTTATTTGCCAAGTATTTTTTTCCGTTATTACTGATGTTAATAAAATAATCAGATTGTTTCATTAATTCTTGTCCGGCTTTCAAATTTCTTTTAATGAACGGTTTAAAACGTGTAAAAGCTTCTTTTGATTTCTCATAATCACCATTTAAATGGTAAGCTCTAGCCAAATAATAATATAATTCCGGAATGGTGTCTTCTTTCGTGTTAGCTAAAGCAGCTTCAAATAATAAAACGCTTTTACCTCGTTCAAAATCTGCAAAATAATAACTTAATCCGCCTTCAAAATTATAAATAACATCATTTGGGTTTAATTGGAGTAGATTTAAGTATTTCTCTTGTGCATCTTTAAACTCTTCATTAGCCAATAATTTTCTTGCTTTTTTTAAAGTGCTTTTTTCTTCTTTAGCAGAGTTTTGCGAAGACACTGATACTGTTGAAGTAATAAACAATAATAATAGCAGAAAAATCTTGTATAAAGAATACATAAAATTCTAATCAATTGATAATGGTAATTATCTTATTTTGATAATTATATATTGAAATTTTTCATATAAACCGGTATTGTTATAATCACTATTGTATCTAGGTCCGTTAACTTTAGAGCTAAAATCATTAATAATTATTTTATCAGCACTAATTCCTTTACTCGCTAATGATTTTATTACACTTTCTTTGGCCTCCTGAGCTCTCTTGTAAGCAAGATTAGAGTTAGAGCCATAAGTTCTTGTCGGAACTTTTGATGCACTAGATTCAATATCAATTATTACGTTGCCTGAAGTTTTTGATTTCTCAACAGCTTTATTAATCATATCAATATACTTTGTGCTGGAAGTGTTTACTTTTTTAACGTTATAACTAAAGTATTCTTGATATGAAGCGATTACATCTCCGCTAGGTGTATAATTAGTGTTCACACTATTAACACTATTAGTTTTAAATTCTTCTATTTCTTTTTTCAAGTCTTTAATAACTGCTTCCAAAGCTGCAACTTTTGCATCATTACTATTATTAACAGCAGTTGAATTGTTCATTTTTGATTTTGCCAATTCATCTTTAAGTTCAGCTATTTGTGCATTTAAAGTTTCGATAACTGCTTTCAATTTTTCTAGCTCAGTTTTTTCATTGAACTGCCAGTTAGAATGATCATTACTTTCAATAGTGTCCAAAGTTGCTATGGTATCTTCAGGATTACCAAAAATTACATCTTGCAAATCAATTCCCCTATTAATTTCCTGATAGGCAGAAATTGGCGGAATATATAAATCTTCTTCTTGCTTATAAGTAAGAGCAGAATAAACAATATGATAATCATATCCTGGATTAAGAATAATACTAAATTTTCCGTCTTTTTTTCTTGGTTTGTATATACCAACTAATGCACCGGATTCATTGTCTGTAACAACCACCTGAGCGTCATCTGGTGTTTCAGACCATCCTCTAACCCTAATATAACCGGTTAGCAAAGTAACAGGTTTAGCATTAGCATCTTCCAAAGAAATTTTGTAGATGTCTTTTTCGCCAAATCCTTCTTCTTTAAATGAGGAGTAATAGCCTCTTTTTCCATCAGCAGATGTAACAAAAAACACATCATCATCAGTTGAGTTTACCGGATAGCCCATACTTTCTGGCTTTGACCAGTTTCCAGCATCATCTATAGTAGAATAAAAAATATCATATCCACCAATACTTGTATGTCCTTTAGAACTGAAGTACATCGTTTTCCCGTCAGGGTGGATAAATACACCATCTTCGTCATAAGGTGTGTTAATTACATTTCCTACATTTTGAGCTTTTGCCCATTCTCCATTGGGTAATTTTTTACATACGTAAATATCTTGCCCTCCAAAACCACCTTTTCTGTCACTTACAAAATATAAAAAATTCCCATCAGGAGTCACATGAGCATGGGTTTCTCTAGAGGTAAGATTAATATCTGAACCTAATTTCATAGGAGTTGACCAATCTTCACCTTCTAATTTACTGATATAAATATTACCATCACCATCATCATCTTTGTAAATAAACAAAGTTTGTCCGTCTGCAGAAATATTAATAGTTGCTTCATGCCCTTCTGTATTTATTCCTAAAAGTTCAGGTTCTGTCCAGGATCCGTCATAGTTATTGGACACGTAAATATCTTCATAATGTTTTCCGTCAGAAATATCTTTTATATAATAATTAGAGCTGTCTTTTCTAATTCTTCTGGATGTAAAATATATTGATGATTCATCAATAGATATAACAGGACTATAATCGGCAAAAGGAGAGTTGATAATTGGTCCTATATTATTTACTTTAATGTTAACCGGGTTTTCCATGGCTATTTTCGCATTTTTACATTGCTCAATATTGTGGTCAACTTCTTTAGCAAGGAAATGTTTTTTTGATATCTTTTCTTTGAAAGAATTATAGTTTAGCATTGCTGCATCAAGATTGTTATTAATGTGGTATGCTCGTGCCAAATAATAATAAGCTTCAAACGGAGCTCTTTTTTCAGCTGATGAAAACGGATCGTAATTTCTGGTTGTATTTTGAACTGCTTTAACCAGATAATCTTGTGCTTTACTTTTTTCATTTGACGATTCAATATAGCACAAACCAACTTTATAGTTAACATTAAAGTTATCAGGTTGCTCAATTAGCAACTCCAACCAGATAGGAAGTGCAATATTTTTCTGATTCTCTTCCATCAAGGTATTGGCTTCTAGAAATTTCTGATTAAATGTTTCTTGTGCATTTAAATTTAAAGCAAATACTGTGAAGCTAAATGTAATTATCAGGGCTAATTTTTTCATGAGTATGTTTTCTCTCGTAATTATATACTTATGCAAATATATTTTATTTGCAGCTTAAATCAAATTATATATACAAACAAATATCCGATAAACAAATCAATAATCCCGATAAATGTTAAAATTCTTGATTAATATCAAAACTTTCTAAATAATCGGCAACTTTTCTTACAAACATTCCTCCTAAAGCTCCATCAACAACTCTATGGTCGTAAGCATGTGATAAAAACATTTTATGACGAATTGCTATGGCATCTCCATCTGAAGTTTCAATTACTGCTGGTTTTTTCTGAATGGCACCTGCAGCCATTATGGCTACTTGCGGTTGATTGATAATGGGTGTTCCCATCACATTTCCAAACGTACCAACATTTGTCAAGGTATATGTTCCTCCAGCAATATCATCAGGATTTAATTTGTTATTTCTTGCTCTGTTGGCTAAATCGTTAACTGCTTTGGTTAAGCCAAGTAAACTTAGCTGATCAGCATTTTTTATTACAGGAACTATTAAATTGCCACTTGGTAAAGCGGTTGCCATTCCGATATTAATGTTTTTTCTTTTAATGATGTTGTCGCCATCAACAGAAATATTGACCATCGGGAAATCTTTAATGGCTTTAACAATGGCTTCAATAATTATCGGGGTAAAAGTTATTTTTTCGTTTTCACGAGAAAGAAATTCATTTTTAACTTTGTTTCTCCATTTTACCACATTGGTCATGTCAGCTTCCACATAAGAAGTAACATGCGGTGAAGTATGTTTTGAAGTAACCATGTGAGCAGCAATGAGCTTTCTCATTCTATCCATTTCCATAATTTCATCACCAGGCATCATTGAAATATTTGCAGCTTGATGAATTTCAGTTTTAACTGATGCTTGAACGGTAGTTGTTCCATTCGTAGATGCAGGTCGTGGCGAGGCAACTTCCTGTGTTCTGTTGGGTAAATAATTAAGAATATCTTTTTTGGTTACTCTTCCATCTTTACCTGAACCATTGATGCTTTCCAGTTCGCTAATTGTAATGCCTTCTTTTTTGGCAATGCTTTTCACTAAAGGAGAGTAAAATCGTGATGAATTGGAATAGTCAGGTGTTTTTTCATTTGCTACCGGAGTTGTAACTTTCGGGCTAATTGGGGTAGAAACAGACTCAGCAACGGGAGTAGGAATTTTCTCTTTTTTAGGCGTTTCCGGTTTAGTTTCTGCAAGAGGAGTAGTGGTTTCTGCTTCACCTTCTGCACCAATAATGGCAATGGCCTGACCGACCTGAACTACATCGCCTTCATTAAATAATTTTTTGATTAAAACGCCTTCAGCTGTTGATGGTATTTCCGAATCTACTTTATCTGTTGCAATTTCAACAACCGATTCATCTGCTTCAATAGTATCGCCAACTTCTTTTAACCACTTCGTAATTGTCGCCTCTGCAACACTTTCACCCATTTTAGGCATTATCAATTCAACATTCGCCATTCTTTATTATTCTTATTTAATCTAAATTATGAAAAGTTACAAAAATAGCTTAAAAAATCTATTTTTCATATCAATTATTTCAATATTTTGGCTACTTTAATACCCGTAAAGTATTCTTGTGTAGATGAGGCTCAAATTAAATTTAACTGTATCTTTTTTATTGATTTTTCTAGCATCCGATGCTCAGAAATCTAAATTCCAAAAATTCAAGCAACTCAGTTGTCCTGAAAAATGGTGGGTAGTTGGACATCCTTTTGTAGCTAAAAAAGCGTTAAAAATTTCAGAAAATACTAGGAAAATAACCAGCGAGGTTAAGAAAAATAACTTATTAAAAGGAGAAGGAAATGGGGGTCAAGTGGATGCTTTTAGACACACATTTTGGATGGCAAATTTAACACAAGAAATAGGATGGAGGAGAGCAAAAAAATTGGGTAAAGCTCATGAAAAAGGAAATTACAGGGATTTTAAAAAACACCAACAAGAGGATGGCGCTTTACCAGATAAAGCAAGCTCAGAAATGGATTTGTTTAACAACAATGTAGGAATAGAATTAGGAAAAAGAAGTACCAATTTTGAATTAAAAAAAATGGTAATTGAAATGGTTTCACAAGGAAATTGTAAAATTATTAAAAAAGATAAAACGGGTAATTACCTGGATTGTGAAGGAAATATTATTCCAAAAGAAGAACTTATAGGAAAATGGGAAAACATCAAGTGTTTGGTATGGAGTGATGAGTAAGTTTCGTTTATCACCTGTCTATGTCGCGTTTCAATGCGATATAATCGGTTGATAAACAAAGGTAGTTGATTTTTATGGCAAAGTCAAGTCTTGTTAGTAACGATAACAATAGACTTATTATTCATAGCTGTTGTTGCAAAAAGATAGGTTTCTCCTCCGTCTTCAATTTTTAGTTTTTTCTTTACTTGTTCAACTGAATCTTTAAAATTCCGACAACTAACATTAGCTTTACTTATTCCTAATTTGTAGAATTCTTTAGCTTGGTAATTGACTACATTTTTTATTTTAAAACTTCTTCCAGGAAAATCTTTAACCAATTCATTTGATGTGTACAAATGGCTGTTGGACCCTATTTTATTTAGCTTAAATTGTTTTCCGACAGTATTAAATGCACCGGCTTTTAAAATGGAAGCATTGGGCTCGTAAAGAAATTTATCTGGGCTTGAAAAATTAGCGTTTGAATTAATTTCTTGCTGAAAAGTAAAATCAAAAAGTTGATTTTTATTAGTAAGATTTACGGTGTGGATTTGAGGCTCGACTTCCTTGTTTTTTTCTAATAAATACAATACTTCTTTACCATCATTATCGACAGAAATTACCCAAACTTGGCTAACATGTTTTAGATCCTTTAGTGTTTGTTTAATGTCGAGTAGAGGGGCAGTTTTAACCAATATTTTATCAGTCAATTTAAATAAGTCGGGAGCCAGTTCAATAATGTTTGGGGTACATGCTACTAGCTTAAAAACTCGTTTGTTTTCGTTTCTTCTGCTGGGGTCAATGTAAATATAATCGAATTTAGTTTTGCAGGTCTTAATAAAATCTTCTGAGGTTGAATGGATGGATAAAATGTTGTCGGCTGCTAATGTTTTAAAATTGTTTTGGGCGATTTTAAATAACGCTGCATTTTGCTCTACATAAGTAATTTTTACTATTTTTTTCGAAAAATAATAGGTGTCCACACCAAAACCACCTGTCAGGTCGAGCATATTCTTTCCTTCCATCAAACTACTTTTATACCTAGCTGTCTTTTCGGACGAACATTGCTCCATAGAAAGCTTAGAAGGATAAACAATGTTTTTGTTGTTGTAAAATTCGGGTAGTTTGTGTTTAGCTTTTTGGAGACCATTAATTTGGTTGAGGATATATGTGGCGTCCAATTCGGGCTTCTTGCTTAATATTAAGGCAACTTTATAAGTGGGAAGGTGTTGGTGCTGTAGGATGAACGCTTTAGAAGTCATTATTGATTACATTTTATAAAAAATATAAAAGAATGTTTTTAATTCACGCTTTTAATCATGGTGTCATTAACTTATTGATTAAAAGCATATTGAATAATGTTGGCACCCATTTTTAATGCTTCAGTACGTTTTTCTTCCGAATCGTTATGAACTTCCTGGTCTTCCCAACCATCACCTAAATCACATTCATAATCATAAAAACAAACCAAACGGCCTTCGTAAATTAATCCAAACCCTTGAGCCGGTTTATTGTCGTGCTCATGAATTTTGGGTAAGCCATTATTGAAGTCATATTTTTGATGATAAATAGGGTGGGAATAGGGGAGTTCAACAAATTCCAACTCCGGAAAAACTTTTTTCATTTGGGGTCTTATAAATTTGTCTATCCCATAGTTATCTGAAATGTGCAAAAAACCACCACCAATCAAATAGTTTCTTAAATTCTCGGTTTCCTCGGCATTAAAAATAATGTTACCATGTCCGGTAATGTGAATAAAAGGATAATTAAAAAGTTCAGGGCTTCCCACTTCAACAACGGCCTGTTCTGTATTGATATTGGTATGTAAATTTTTATTGCAAAAGCTGATTAAATTGGGTAAAGAGGTTTCTAAATTAGCATACCAGTCACCACCTCCATTGTATTTGAGCAAGGCAATTTGATAGCTTGATTTTTGTCCGAAAGCAACGGAACTAATTAAAATTAATAATATGAGGATAATTCTATTCATTCAATAAATTAAAAGTGCTACAAGCCATAATTCCTGCTGTTTCAGTTCTTAATCGAGAGTTTCCTAAACTAATGGGTTCAAATCCATTTTCAATTGCGAAGGTAACTTCTTCTTTACTAAAATCTCCTTCCGGCCCGATTAAAATTAAGTTATTTTCTCCTTTCACCAGGCTATCCTTATAATGTTTTTGATTTTGGGCGTAACAATGAGCTATAAATTTATTGCCGGTAAATGATTCCTGTAAAAAATCACTAAAATTTTTGAATTCATTTATTTTGGGTAATGTAGCTTTTAAAGATTGTTTTATTGCCGAAACAGCCGTTTTGATTAATCGCTCTGTTTTTAAATTTCTTCTTTCGGAATTAGCACATAATATTGGTGTAATTTCATTAATGCCTATTTCTGTGCATTTCTCGACAAACCACTCGTTACGTTCATTTTTTTTAGTAGGAGCTATAGCAATGTGAAGATAAGGTTTTGTGTTTTCTTCCTGTGTTGTTTTTAAAATCTCCACTACACATTTTTTCGGATTATTACTGAGAATTTTTGCTTCAAAAAATACACCTTTTCCGTCAACTAGTTTTATGGTATCATTTTCCTTTAAACGTAGTACTCTTACAGCGTGTTTGGATTCACTTTCTGATAAAGTGTGTCTTTTTTCATTTTTTATATCGGGAGCGTAAAACAACTGCATAAGTGTAGCAAAATACCGAAAAAATTGACAATAAAAAAAGGAGTCGAATCTCAACTCCTTTAAAACAATCTATTAACTTAATTAATGAACTTCAATGTCAAAAGGCATGCGAGCCATAATTCCTGATTGTTGGCTCACTGACTCCATTTTTTGATAAAACTTGTAATTATCACCTAATCTGTTTTTTATCATGCTGGTTTCCACGTCACCAGAAAACTCTTTAATTAATTCTTCAATTTGATTTGGTCGTTTAGGATAATTTTCAATTTCATAATCTTCTAGTTTAGCCATTTTCTTGGCAATTTCAATAGCTTTATTTAATCCTCCGATCTCATCTACTAAGCCAATTTCTTTAGCATCATTTCCTGCCCAAACTCTTCCTTGCCCAATTTCATCAATTTGCTCTTTGGTCATGTTTCTTCCTTCAGCTACTTTAGTAATAAAATCATCATATATCTTTTCAACACCCAATTGAATGATGTCTTTCTCTTCAGCAGTTAAAGGCCTGAAAACGGTCATAATGTCTCCATGAGCATTTGTTTTAACATCATCAAAGGTAATTCCCAGTTTATTGTTAAAAAATCCTTTCATGTTTGGGATAACACCAAAAACACCTATGGAACCGGTAATGGTTTTTTCGCTGGCAACAATTTTATTAGCAGCACAAGAAATGTAATATCCTCCCGATGCAGCAACGTCTCCCATTGATACAATAACAGGTTTAGCTTTTTTAGCTAAAACAACTTCTCTCCACATCACATCAGAGGCCATTGCACTTCCTCCGGGCGAATTAACCCTAAAAACGATTGCTTTTACATCTTCATCTAATCGTGCTTCTCTAATGGCTTCAGAAATAGTTTCAGAACCCATGTTATCCTTTGTACTTTTACCACTTACTATATTTCCTGCAGCATAAATAACGGCAATTTTATTTTCAGATATTACTTTTTCAGCTTTATCATCAACCTTTGCATTGGTATATTTTCCTAAACTTATAAATTTGATTTCATCATTGTCATCAATATCCAGTTTTTTCCTTAATTCTGACAGTAGCTGATCTTTGTATATGACATCATCCACAAAATTATATTTCTTCGCATCTTCAGCTTCTTGAATTTTAAGGCTATCAGCTAACATATTAATATCATCAATGTTAATGTTTCTACTCGCAGAAACTTTATTCAACCAACTTCCCCAAACCGTATTTAACAGTTTTTCCATTTGTTCTCTATTCGAGTCACTCATCTTTTCTAACATAAAGGGTTCAACTGCACTTTTAAATTTTCCGTGACGAATAATTTGTACATCAATGTCTAAATTTTCTAACATTTTTTTAAAAAACATTAACTGGCTTGCCAAACCTCTTAATTCCATAAGTCCTGCAGGATTCAGATAAACTTTATCCGATACTGAGGCTAAGTAATAAGTTTTTTGAGTGTAGATTTCGGCATAGCTAATGATCCATTTTTTAGATTTCTTAAAGTCAAGTAGGGCATTTCTGATTTCCTCAACTGTTGCCATTCCTGCATTAATAGAGGTTAAATTCAGATAAATCCCTTTAATTCTACTATCATTCTTTGCTTTTTCAATGTTTTGAAGAATGTGATCTAAACCTAAATTTTCTTTTGCTTCAAAAGTGTTAAAATCGAAATTTTCAAGAGGATTATCTGAAGTTCTGTCGTTTATTTTAGTTTCTAATTTTATTTGTAGCACAGAATTATCTGCTACTTGAGCGACTTTTTTACTATCTACGGAAGCAGAAGATATTATTGCTCCGATAATAATAAAAAATAGAAAAAAACTGATAATACAAGACAGTAACATGCCAAGCATACTGGCAAACATGAATTTAAAGAATTGTTTCATTTTAAATAGAATTTAGTTTTTATTTTTACAAAAGTATTCTTAGTATGAGTAACATTATTTATATAATACACCAATGGTTGTAGAAATGGATAAACGGAAATTTAATGATAAAAATGTTGTTCTTTCTCTGGGAGGAAATGTTGGTAATGTTCAACGAACATTTACCAGAGCAATTAAACTATTAGAATTAAAAGTTGGCAAATTGATTAAAGCTTCCTCTTTATATAAAACTAAAGCATGGGGCTATGAAAACCAGCCAGATTTTATCAATCAAGTATTAATTTTTAAATCACATTTAAAACCTAATGAACTATTAAAAATATGCTTAGCAATAGAAAAAAAATTAGGTAGAAAAAGAATTGAAGGAGTGAATTGGCAAGAAAGAGGAATAGATATTGATATACTTTTTTATGAGCAAGATATTATTGATTCAATTGACTTAAAAATTCCTCATCCTTATTTACATCAAAGAAATTTTGTGCTTTTCCCTTTAGCTGAAATCATTCCTGAGTTTATTCACCCTCTTTTGAATAAAACTATTGATGAATTAAAAAAAAGTTGTGAAGATAAGCTAAAAGTCATCAAAATATTAGCGTAAAATTTGCATATTATTTCAAATTGTTTTTTAAATATAAAAAGTATTGACTATCATTGCAGTTGAATTTAATTAAAAAACAGAATATTAAAGAATAACCTATAATAAAGATGAAAAATCGTAACTTAAAATTATTAGCATTAGTGGTTGTCGCAGCTACTACATTTATGGCGTGTAATCCGTTGAGTAAAATGGTCAAAAGGCAGGCAGAAGTTAATTATGAATTAACTCCAAACCCGGTAGAAATGCATGGAGATACCATTGCAATTAATTTTACAGGAAGTTTCCCTGAAAAATATTTCAACAAAAAGGTATCAGCTACTGTTACACCTGTTCTAGTTTATGGAGAAAATTCAGAGTCGTTCGCTCCTTTGAAATTAAAAGGAGAGGTATCTGAAGCTGAAGGGACAACAATAAATTACCTAAAAGGTGGTAATTTCTCTCATTCAGCTAAAATTCCTTATAAAGATGGAATGGACGTAGCAACAGTTGAATTAAGAGTTACAGGAGAGTATAAAGGGAAAACTAAGGATTTAGACCCAAGAAAAGTTGCTGATGGAACAATTATTACTCCTAAGTTGGTAATGTCTTCAGACAAAGCTATTATAGGAGCTGATAAATTTGTGAAATTTACTTTAGAAGATAATAATGTGGAGATTAATTACCTAGTTAATAATTCTGTTGTAAGAGGTTCTGAAATGAATGACAGTGATATTAAAGATTTGAAAAGTAAAGTAAAAGGATGGAACGAGGATGTAAAAATGGAATTCAATGGCTTAAAAATCAGTGCTTATGCATCTCCAGAAGGTGAGTTAAGTAAAAACGAAAATTTAGCAAACGAAAGAGCTGCTTCAGCTGCAAAGGCAATTGAAGGATTACTTAAATCAGCTAAGATTACTTTACCTGAAACTGGGTTTACAACAGCTAATGGTAAAGGTGAAGACTGGACTGGATTTAAAACTTTAATGACAGCATCTGATATTAAAGATAAGGAGTTAATTATAAGAGTACTTGAGACTTATCAGGATGGTGAAAGACGAGAAACAGAAATTAAAAATTTAGCTGCTACTTATACCGAAGTTGCTAAAAAAGTTTTACCTCAATTAAGAAGGTCGCAATGTGATTTGGTAATGAAGCACAACAATTTAACTGATGATGAAATAAAAACGTTAGTCGATACTAAAATTGATTCATTAGATGTTGAACAGATGCTTTATGCTGCTACACTATACGATGATGTAGCTAAGAAAGAATCTATTTACAAGAGTGTTTCTTCAATTCACTCTGGTGACTGGAGAGGACCAAATAATGTTGGATACATTTATGTAACTCAAAATAAATTAGCTGATGCAAAAGCAGAATTTGAAAAAGCAAATGGACTTTCTGCAAATAATCCAATAGTTCAAAATAACTTAGGGGTTATCGAAAGATTAAATGGAAATTTAGATGCTGCAATGGAATATTATAACAATGCATCAGGTGCTGGAAAAGAAGTTGCCCAAAATAAAGGTATAATCAATATTATTAAGGGAGATTATTCTTCAGCAGTTTCTAATTATTCAGGAGTTAATTCATTCAATGCTGCTTTGGCAAAATTATTAAATGGTGATAATTCTATAGGTACGGTAATTGATGGTTCAGATGATAAAGATGAAGCACTTTCTTACTATTTAAAAGCAATTGCTGGAGCTAGAAGTGGTGACAATGACATGATGATTAATAATTTAAAAACAGCAACATCTAAAGATGCTTCTTTAAAAGCGAAAGCTAAAACTGATGCTGAGTTTATTAAATCTAGAGATAATGCAGATTTTCAATCTGCTGTGAACTAATTGAATATTTATTTAAAGAGCTTCTGAATATTTTCAGGAGCTTTTTTTTTGAATTATTATTTTTTAATAATTTTGCTTACCAATAGGTTAATTAAACTTTAATGAAAAAAATACTTTTTATTTTACTTGGTGGAATTATCCTTCTTTTAGCTTCCTGTGCAAAAGAACAATGTAATTGTGATGTAAATGGAGATCAAATAACATTTACCGAAAGCGATGCAAAAGATGCTGGACTTGACTTATTTACCTATTGTGAAAATCAAGATGTTTTAGCTAAAGTATCTTCACCAGCTAATAATTGCAGTATTAATTAAAATTTATTACTTTCAAAAAAATATAAACCAAAATGATGTTATTATGAAAAAATTATTATTTATCATGTTATTAGGAGGATTGTTTGCTTTTACTTCTTGTGGTAAGGATGAAGAATGCGTTTGCTCAGATGGAACAACATATACTGATTCAGATGTTCCCTCAGGATCAACTTTGGATGAGGTATGTACTGTTGCCAAAATTGGAGATTCTAGTTGTTCAATGAACTAAAGTACTTTATCAAATAAAAATACAATTCTTAATAAAGAGTTGTATTTTTATTTGATAATATTTTCATGTTTTTAAAAAAAACTATAACTTTCTTGCTCATTTATTATTA
>CAYRAD010000023.1:0-14210 GCA_964422135.1 uncultured Vicingus sp. | reverse complement strand
AGTTTTAATTGTTTGTACGAGGTAGAATTTCAGTAAAATTAAACTTTAAAAAATTTCTTAACCCCTGAATAGTTTTAGTTTTAAAATCAAATTTTTCGATGATGGTTTTGGTGGTTTTGGTTAGCTCGAAAAACACCATTTTTTTGTTACTGATTTTTAGCATTTTATAGAAAAGAGGCATGGCGGCCATTTTTCCTTTTTCGGGATGTACCCACCAACAGCTATTCCAACAATAAGGGCTGGTGTCAATTGAAATTTTTCCGGGTAAAATACCAATATAACCTATTATGGAATCATTACTATCTAAAGCTAAAATAAGCGCAACATCGTCATCATTACTATTTGGGTTTTTAGATTGCGAAATTGCCCGTTGGGGACTTATGGGAATAATATCACTATTTTTATAGAAATCAGATGCAATAAAATTTAGTAATTCATTTATTTTGATTTCTCTAAAAGTCATTTGCCAATTTTGGATTGAATAGCATTTATTATGTCCCCAACATTTTTAAATAAAATCATCTCATCTAACTCAAATGTAATGTTAAATTCTTTTTCAAGTTCTGCGATTAAAATAACATGGTTGAGTGAATTCCAATTGTCAATATCTTTTGCAGAAGTGTTTTGGTTAATTTCTAAACCTGAATCTTCAAAAACTGCTTTAAAAACCTTATTAACCTGATTTAACAATGTATTCATATTTACTTTATTTAAATTCTTTACCCAACATCCAGTAAATGCTAAATTCACAATATTTTTTAAACCCCATTTTTTTATAGATGGATTCACCTGCCGGAGATGCATGTAATACAACGTTATTAATGCCCTTTTTAAATGCATCATTTATACATTGTTTAGTTACAGCAGTTCCCAAGCCCTTGTTTCTGTATTCATTTAATGTGGAAATCATGTATATTCCACAATGATTATTTGAGAAAAAAGCTAACCCCGTTGAAATGGGAATATTATCTACAAAAACTAAGTAAAGGTTAAAATTTGATTTATAATATAGACTTAAAAAAATATTTTTCGGAATTGAATTACTTGTCATTAATGCTGTATTCACAATTTTTAGCCAATCGCTTAGTTCAACTTTATTTTGAACGGTTTTTATAATGAAGGATTTGTTGATTTTATTTTCAATTGGCGAATCGATTTTTAATCCCATTCCTGTCCAATGAAAAATTTCTCTCATCCCTTTATTTTTCAGTTGTTGTGATAATTTATTGTTCAACTCATCATCATAGACCAACCAAAAGGGTGGAGCTTTTTTCGCTTTAATAGCTAATGTGTTTTCAGTAACAAAATCATCAATTTCATTTTCTTCAAAATGAGTATTATAAATCATATTTGGCCAAAAACCACTACCACTATTTAACCACGATATTTTTGGTGTTTTTAAAAAGCCATTATTCAATGATTTCCCAATAGTATCATAAAAATCATGAATATTTTCACGAATAAGTTTCTTCATTAAATCATTTCCTTTAAGCTATTCCTATCAATTTTTCCACTAGTTGATAAGGGGAAGGCTTCAATATTAATAATCTTTTCTGGAAGCATATAATTAGGAACTTTCTCTTTTAAATAATTTTTTAACTCATGAACAGAATTCGTGTAGTTTTCCAAAAACAAATAAAGTTGATTAGTACCTGTGCTATTCATTTTGGCTACTGCAATAACATGGTTAATTTTTGTTTTAATCCTTGCATGGTGTTCCAGTTCTCCTAATTCCACCCTATATCCTTGTATTTGTACCTGGTTATCGATTCTCCCACAGTAGTAATAATCTTCGTCTTCATCAAAATAGACTAAATCTCCAGTTTTGTAGAATGTTAATAGCTTATTATTCAGCTCAAGCTCAAAAAAAGCGTCCTTGTCTTTAGTTGAATTTTTCCAATATCCTTTAGTTATTTGATTTCCGGAAACACATAACTCTCCCTTTTGATTTGCCCGTAAAATATTATTATCTTCATCTATAACAATCGTTTTTGTATCGCCAATAGGTTTGCCAATTGCAACAATATCATTAAAGTTCTTTAAAGAATTTGAAAATAGTTGATAATAAAAACAATTTATGGTTGCTTCAGTTGGTCCATAAACATTGTAAATATCTGAGTTGGGAGCACAGTCTTGCCATTCTTTGGCTAAGTTAATTTGTAAAGCTTCACCTCCAAACAATGTATATTTTAATTTCTCTAATCTAATTTTTGAAAAATATGGCTGAAGATAAGTAATTGTTGATGGAGGCATTTTCACAAATGTTAACTCCTGCTCTTTCATTAATTTGTATGCATATAAATATTTAACTTCTTTAGTTGGAATAGTATAAATACATCCCCCTAAATATAAAGGTAGCGTATAGCAATGAACTGATGCATCAAATGAGAGATCATATATTTGTAAAAATCTATCTTCATAACTCAATTGATAACCTAAGTTTAAAAAAGAGATGATAAAGGTTTCTAAATTCTGGTGGCTAATGGGAACTCCTTTTGGTGTGCCGGTACTTCCAGAAGTAAAAAGGATGTATAAAATATTGTTAGGGTTAGTATTCAAATTCTTTAACTTAGAATTTCCCGATAAAAAACTTGTTTCTATGATGGTCAAATTAGTTGAATCTATTATTTTGGAGTCTTTTAATACCGGAGATAAAATATATTTAACTTCAGCTTGTTTAATTCCACTATCATTTCGTTCTTTAGAATTTGAAGGACTTATTGGAATAAAAATAAGTTCATTTAACCATAAAGCAATAATGGAAGCATAGGTTTCTATACTATCTGTAGTGATTACGCCAACAGTAGTTTGTGATGGAATTTTTTTTAAAACTTCAGCTATTCCGGCAATTTTTTTTTGAAAATCAGCGTAAGTATAAAATTGGTTATTGATGAAAAATGCATTTCTATCACTATGTTGTTGAATAGTTGTAAGAATGTTATTTAATAACTTATCTTTCATTTAGAAAGCAGATTGATTAGGAAATTAACTTACTTTCACTTGATGGTTAAATGCCGTTCTTTTTTTTCTTCATAAATATCGTCAACTGTAACTAAAATACCAGTTTCTTCAACACCTCCGAAATCAGGGTTAAGTGCAGTACCAAACGATTTCATAGTTGGAGACAATTTCATATAGATATTAATTAATGGAGGGATAAATTCTCCATAGGTCTTTAGGTATTGATTTAATGATTTTAATCCGTCATTAAAGTTTTTATTGCGGATTAATTCCCTTATTTCAGTTGGATCGTGATCAATACTAATTGGATGTATCGGAGTAACCAGGTTTTCAATATCCGGAAAATAAGCATTCATAAAATAAAGCAGGGCGTTTCTTGCCTCTACATTATAAGAGGAATACATGGTAACTTTTCCAAAAAAATATTTCATTTTAGGGTTACCTAAAATAATTGCTCCCAAGCCATCCCATAAATTGTCCAAAGCAAACAGGCCTTTTTTTGACTTTCCAGACTGGTAATCAGGATGAACCCATGAACGACCTAGTTCAATAGTATAAGGCAGATATTGTCGGATAAATTTCTTAGAGAAATTAAAATAGTGTCGGGTTGATAAAGGAATATCATCACTATCACCATTTAAAACACTTGAACAATCGATAAAACGGTAACCACCAACAATAACTTTATCTTCTCTGTCATAAACGATGAGCTGTTCATAGCAATTTTCGGAAACATCCAAGTTATCCAAATCCAGTTCTTTCCCGGTTCCACCACCTGCTTCCGTAAAGGTAAATTCCCGTAATCTTCCGATCTCCTTAACAACATTTGGCGAATTATGATAATTTACAATATAGATTTCATTATCAACTTTATTTGTTTTTCTAACAAATGTGGAGTCGTTCAATTCTTTTTCAATTAATTTGATATCAACAGGAGGTATAATGTTTTTATTCTTCATATCATTCAATCATTTTTCATGTTATGAACTTTGTTTTCCATCCATTTCGCCCATTCTTTGTCCGATTTTGAATTGTCAAAAAAAGATACCGATATAGGTTTCCCAAATATAATAGTTAAAGTTTTATCTTTTTGTTTAAATGTTTCATCGGCTAAATATAACATTTCTAAATTAGCTTTAATGCCCAATGCCATTCTTAAATTGGATAAATGATAAAAGAAATTAGATAAACTCCCACCAACATACACAGGAACAATGCTTTTATTATGTTTTTTTGCACGGGTAATGAATGTTTTTTTCCATTCCAGGTCAGCAATAATTTTATTTTTTCTTCTGCTTACCAATCCTGCTGGAAATACAAATATAGCTTGATCTGAAGCAAATAAATTATCAACCATGTTTAATGATTCTTTTGAGTTTACACCATGTTTATTGACTCCCACAAATAAACCTTTTAAATTATTAAGGTTAAGCAAAATATCATTAACGATAAATTTCAGATCTTTTCTTACAGGAGCCATAACTGTAACTATGGCCATTGCATCCATACCTCCCAAAGGATGGTTAGAAGCAAAAATATACCCCTCTGTGGCTGATACATTTTCTAATCCTTTTACTTTGGTTTTAATATTAAATCGTTCAATTAATTCTTGGCAAAACTCATAGCCGTAAAGGTCTCTGTTCTCATATAGAACCTGATTAATCTCATCCTGATGAACAGTTCTTTTTAAATAGTTAACGATAAACTTCGGAAGCCATTTTAATAATTTGGGGTTTTTACTTTTAATAACCCGCTCTATGTCTATAAATTTTTCTTCCATTAGCTACTAAACAGCATTAAAAACAAAGTTAGTGATTCAAAAATTAATCCTTTCCTTTCACTTCAAAATTTCGCGTAATGGAATTTCCCAATTCATCTACGAGGGTAAGTGTGTGTTTTCCTTCCTCAATGGTTAATCCTATTTCGTGAATGCTTTTTGTAGAACCAATATAATGGTTGTTGATGTGCCAGTAGATAATTGTACTGGGTTTTCGATGAGCAGCCTGAAAAATCACCTTTCCTTTTTTGCCTGATAATTCTAGTGGAATATAAATTTTGGCATTTTTTTCTGGATAAATTAATTGCAATGGTACTGATTCATAATTCATACAATCACTCCGATAAGGAGGTAATTTAATGTATGTGGGGTCTGTACTTTTATAATACCACTCTTCGACAGGAGGTAGAACAAAAATACTTTTATGTATCATATTGTTTACGTCCTCACAATCGCTGTTAACACGGTAACCACTTTTATCAAGATGAATAAGTTGGTGATATTTGCAGGGTTCGGTTTTTAATCCGCTCGTTTGTACATAAACGGAATCAACAGGTTCGCACAACTCAGTGGCTCGCATTCCACTTTTTCTGCAAATGGGAACTTTCGTTAGCTCATCATAGGGCGGTCTAAACCATTTTTCGTTAGGCAACAAGTTAAAAATATCGAAAAGAATGGGGGCAGCACTTCCAATTCCGGTTAATCCCGGTCTTCCTTCACCACTTGCATTTCCGACCCAAATGCCTACTACATATTTCCGGGTTGTTCCGACTGCCCAGGCATCTCTGAAACCATAACTGGTTCCTGTTTTCCATGCAATTTTATTATTTCCAGAATAAAACTTCCAGTTGACATCTTCTTTCGGACGGTTAACTTCGAGTAAAGCCTGATAGGTAAGATAAATAGACGCGGCACTCAGATTATTAAAATTTTCCATCTTTTCTTCTGGAGGCAAAGCACCGTACAAATAATTGTGTGGGTGATAATCATTTACATTGTATTTTCCGTTATACTTTTCGAAATGATTTAGGGTTCTCGAAAAATTTGTATAAACATTGGTGATGTCCCATAATGAACTTTCAGCTCCACCTAAAATTATAGTTAGGCCATAATGGTTAGCAGGTTGGTTAATCGATTTTAAGTTTAATTTCTGCAAACGGTGATGAAATTTCTGTAAACCGTAATCCTGCAACATTTTAACAATAGGAACATTTAAAGATCTTGATAGTGCTTTTCTGGCAGGAACAACACCAGTATATTTCGAGTTGTAATTTTTAGGTGTATATCCTGCAATTTTTATCGGAATATCTTTGATTAAAGTGTTGGGCAAAATATCTCCGTCACTTAACATGGATGCATATAATATTGGCTTTAGAATACTACCCGTACTTCGTGGTGCCTGAATCACATCAACATCATTGCTGTGTTTTTTGCTTCCGGAGGTATTGCCGACATAGGCCAATACATTACCGGTTTCAACCTCGATGATGATTGCCGCTGCATTGTGAATTTCATTAAATTTAAGTTGATTGTAATGTTTGTTGATGATCTCATTCGTTTTTTCTTGTAAAAACCGGTCGATGGTTGTCCTTACCCTTTTGCCTTTATTTTCTTTAATGATGAGGTTATGTAAATGCGGAGATAGGTTAGGCAGCCGTAATGGTTTTTGAGGTAATGGTTCTTCTTTAGAAACTTCGTAGGTCAGGGAGTCGATAATGTTTTTTTGATAAAGTTTATAGAGTAAACGATTGCGTTTCTCCAATAATTTGTGTTGGTTTTTTCCCGGAAATATTAATGAAGGAGCATTAGGCAGAACAGCTAAAGTAGCACTTTCAGCCCACGAAAGGTGATTGGCATTTCTTCCGTAATACCTCCAGGCTGCTGCATCCAGACCAACTACATTTCCTCCAAATGGGGCGTTGGAGGTATAATAAGAAAGTATTTTATCTTTTGAACAGGAAATCTCTAGACGGGTAGCCATTATTATTTCAATAAATTTCTCTAAAAATGTTCTCGATTTTCCATGTCGGGAAAGACGAATGGTTTGCATGGTTAGGGTGCTTCCTCCGCTTACAATTTTTCCGGCTTTTAAATCCTGAAAAACAGCCCTAGCTATGGCTAACAGATCAACTCCCGGATGGTAATAAAAGTATTTATCTTCAAACTGTATGATGGCTTCCTTAAATTTATAAGGAACACTGTCGTTTTGAGGAAAACGCCACTGGCCATCTTCTGCAATTCGTGCTCCAATTAGAATGCCATCATTATCTTCTATAACAGAACAGGTTGGGTTGGTAAATAATGGCGAAGGCAGACAAAAAGCATAAAATACCAAAAGAATGGCAATAATTCCAAAACGGATTTTATGTTTTTTGATATGTAGAGTCAGTTTATTGATTCCTCAAAAGTAGAGAAAAAGAGCTTTGTTTTTAATTCCAAATTATTCGGAACATGAGACCGTGATTGATGCCAAAACCCTGAATGTCGTCATTCATTTTGGTTTTGATGTAATAAAAGTTGTAATTGAAATCTGTAACAATTTTATTGGTTAGATTAAATTTAAAACCCAAACCTGTACCTACTCCATATCCAATCCCACCGGGTTCTGAATTAGGTAATTGAGGAGTGGAGTGGATTATTTCATAGTTCCTTCCATCAATAACAATATAATTTCGTTTTAGTTTGATGCTGTTAAAATTTCCAAATATCGGCCAGTAAATAGTTGATTTACCTTCGTGATAAAGGCTAAGCTGAGTACCAAGGTTTAAATTAAATCGTTTTTCTTCTCCAAAAATAGGTATCTGTTCATACGTTGGTTCAGGAGAAATGCTGTTAGGGTCAGAAATCTCCATAGTAAAAACTTGTTCATATTTTAAATTAGAAGAATTGATGTCAATGTAAATGGTACTTGCTTTTCCGATGTACATTCCGGCATGTAGGCCTATATCCAAAGCAGTTTTATAGGAAGGAGCCAAAGGATATTCCGAAACTTGATAAGGATACTGAAAATAGGTGTCGAAAATGGTTTTGTAGTTGGGAACATTTAATATATAGTCAATTCCATAAGTAGTAATGTTTGCCTTTCCGGTATAAATCTCAGCAGTATTATTATTAGCAAAAAGAACACCAACATTAATACCTCCAAAAAAAAGAGATGTTTTTTCTTCTTCTAATGTCCAATCTTTGTTATTACCATCTGTCCAGTCACCATCCTGTGCAAATAGGTTATTACAAACAAAATTTAATAGTAGTAAAAAAATTGTAAGTTGACTTTTCATTAAAAAAATTATATAATTAAACTTTGGAGTGTGTACCGTCACAAAAAGCTCCTTTATGGGTGTGTTTACATCCACACCATGCTACTTTTTGGTCTTCTTCTAGAACTACAATTTCTGGTGTGAATTCAGTAGTAACATGCTTGCCATCACAAAAAGGTTGTTTTTCACTTTCTCCACAGGTGCAAAAAGCGTATTTACCGGCTTTCATGTCCATTACATAGGGTGATTTTTGAGCTATTTTTGGTTTTTTCATATTTTATTAGTTTTACAGTTCATAAAGTTAAAAGTAATAAAGTTTTAGAAGTTGTATAGTTTATAAAGTAGAAAGTTTGTAAAGTTGTGATATTAGTTAATAAATTTAATTGTTTATAGGTTTAGGGCAATTTTTATCTTGAAATTCAATTAACAATTAACAATTATTTTTCCATCCTTCATGATTAGTTTTCGATCGGCCATGTTTGCGAGTTCTTCGTTATGCGTAACAATTACAAAGGTTTGGTTGAGTTCATCACGTAATTTAAAAAAAAGACTGTGCAATTCTTTGGCAGAAGCCGAATCCAAATTTCCCGAAGGTTCATCGGCTAAAATTACTGCCGGATTGTTCATTAAAGCTCTGCATACGGCAACTCGTTGTTGTTCTCCTCCCGAAAGCTCAGAAGGTTTATGATTTGCTCGCTCGTCAACGCCTAAAATTTTCAACAATTCCATCGCTTTTTGTTCAGCTTCTTTTTTAGAAGCTCTATTGATAAAAGCAGGGATACAAACATTTTCCAGTGCTGTAAATTCGGGTAGCAAATGATGAAACTGAAATACAAAACCAATATTTTTATTTCTGAAAAGTGATAACTCCTTGTCCTTTAAAACTGAAGTGTCAATGTCATTAATTTCCACTTTTCCTTCGTTGGGTTTATCTAAGGTTCCGATAATGTGCAATAAAGTTGATTTTCCTGCACCTGAAGCTCCAACTATAGAAATGATCTCTCCTTTATTTATCTGTAGTTCCACACCTTTCAGTACCTGAAGATCACCATAAGATTTGTGTATATTTTCTGCCTTTATCATTAGTTGTATTCAGTAAAAAATTACCGATTTTTACATGATATATTTACTCTTTTGTCTTTCTTCTTATCTCTTTTTTTAAAAAAAGAATAAAAAGCTAAATTAGTTAATTATTTGTTTACAAAATGACGTGCATTTAATAAATAAAACCACTACTTTTGGTTGAAATTTCAGAAAAACAAATTAAAATGAATATACACGAATATCAAGGCAAATCTTTATTAAAAGGTTATGGAGTTGCTATCCAGGAAGGAATAGTTGCAGATACTCCTGAACAAGCTGTTGAGGCAGCTAAACAACTAACTGAACAAACAGGAACATCATGGTATGTGGTAAAAGCACAGATACATGCCGGAGGACGAGGGAAAGGTATTATTTCCGAAACCGGTTCGCATGGTGTTGTTTTAGCAAAAGGTCTGGATAAAGTAGCCGATATTGCCAAGGGAATATTGGGAGGTCATTTGGTGACCAAACAAACTGGAAAAAAAGGCAAAAAAGTAAATAAAGTATTAATTGCTCAAGATGTATATTATCCGGGAGAATCAGAGCCGGAAGAGTTTTATATGTCTGTTTTGATGAATAGGGAAACCTGCCGAAACATTATTATGTACTCACCTGAAGGTGGAATGGACATTGAAGGTGTTGCTGAAAAAACTCCTGAACTGATCTTTAAAGAGGAAATAGACCCAAAGATTGGTTTACAAGGATTTCAGGCCAGAAGAATAGCTTTCAACCTTGGATTATCAGGTGAAGCATTTAAACAAATGATAAAATTTGTTTTTGCATTGTATGCTGCTTACGAAGGAATTGATGCTACCATGTTTGAGATTAATCCTGTATTGAAAACTTCCGACAATAAAATTATTGCAGTTGATTCTAAAGTAAATGTTAACGACAATGCTTTGTTCAGGCATAAAGACATTGCCGAAATGCGTGATAAAAGTGAAGAGGACCCTGTTGAACTAGCAGCAAGTGAAGCAGGATTGAACTATGTGAATTTAGATGGAAACGTAGGTTGTATGGTTAATGGTGCCGGATTAGCTATGGCTACTATGGACATTATTAAATTATCGGGTGGAGAACCTGCCAATTTTCTTGATGTTGGTGGTACTGCAGATGCCGAACGAGTAGAAAAAGCATTTCGTATGATTCTGAAAGATCCGAATGTGGAAGCCATTTTAATTAATATTTTTGGTGGTATTGTTCGTTGCGACAGAGTTGCACAGGGAGTGGTTGATGCTTATAAAAATATTGGAGAAATTCCTGTGCCAATTATTGTTCGTTTACAGGGAACCAATGCCGAAGAAGCCAAAAAGATTATTGACGATTCAGGTTTAAATGTTCACTCTGCTGTGTTGTTAAAAGAAGCAGCACAAAAAGTAAGTGAAGTTTTAGCTTAACAGATAAATGTCATTCTCATTCCAAAAGCTATCGGAATGATTGGGAATCTAAGTGTAAAATCCCCACAAACTTGTGGGGTTTTTTTATGCTCTATTTTTATTGATATAAGTTGCTAACTTTTAACTTTTGGATGAAAAGCGTAAAATTGTTTAATGTTTTTCTTGTCTTTACCCAATTGTTGTATAAATGGAGACCATCCTTTTTTTCCAGCTTTCATAATGTGAATTCCACTTCCAAAAAATCCAGCCTCAATTTTAAATTTGTCCAACTCATCTAACTCATAATAAATCATTTCTGGAAATTCCTTACTAAAAACTAACAAGGCATCTTCTAATGCTTTTATTGATTTTGATTCTAAAATTATATTCTTGATGACTTCGTTTATTGGTTTATCACCAAATGTAAATCGAGTAGTTATTTGCTTCGAAGGAACATAATCAACCATTTTACTTGGAGCACAAAATATATATTTCTGAGTTCCAACAAAGACTCCTTTATGGAAAACCATTGAAACTTGGTCTAGAAAAACGTAATCTTTAAAAGCTTGTAATTTCATAGCTACTTACTATTCAATAAATTCATGATTTCATCCAGTTTGGGTGAAAGGATAATTTCTGTTCTTCTGTTTTTTGCCCGGCCTTCCGGAGTGTTGTTTTCTGCCTTCGGAAAAAATTCACCTCTACCCGAAGCTGTAACCCTTGTGGAAGAAACATGGTAGTCTTCAGTAAGTAAACGGACAATAGAAGTAGCTCTTATCACACTCAAATCCCAGTTATCTTTAAAAAGTGCAGTTTTTATCGGAATACTGTCTGTATGCCCTTCAATCAATACATCAATGTCGTTGTTTTTATTCAGCACATCGGCAAGTACTTTTAAAGCGTCAACTCCTTTGTCTTCTACGGTAACACTACCTGATTTAAACAGTAATTTATCAGACATTGAAATATATACTTTTCCATTTTTAATTTCAACAGAAAGCTCGTCAGAGTTAAATCCTAATAAGGCATTATGTAAAATATCATTCAAACGCTTGGTTATCGAATCCTGTCTTGAGATAATTTGTTTCATTTCTCTGAGCGATTTTTCACGTTCCATGAGCATTTTTTCTTTCATGGCCAATTCTTCCTGCTTTTCTTTCAGCGATTTATCATATTGGTTCGACTTATTCGCACTTTCATTCTCAAGGTCTTTGTATTTCTCATCCAATGTTTTGTAATCACCATGTAAAGTTGTTAACTCTGAATTCAATTGGGTATTTTCCTTTTCCTTGTCGGAAAGATTATGGCAAAGTTCATCGCGTTCTTTAACCAATGTTTTTAATTTTTTTCCACCGAATATTTTTTTATCGGGAATGGGATCTCCACATTTATAGGTTGGAACACAGGAGCTTAATAAAAAAATAACTAAAACTGAGAGTAATCCGAATTTTTTTTTCATGAGGATCAATTTTTAAGAAATTATTAGTAAAAATAAATTCATTTCGGATACCACTTTCACCTGATGTGATTTTTTTTTCAACAAAGAAAATAATCTTAAATTCGCGGGTAGAAAAATTGATAAGATGTTTGATAATTTATCCGATAAGTTAGAACGGGCCTTTAAAGTTTTAAAAGGACAAGGACAGGTAACGGAAATTAATATTGCCGAAACTGTAAAAGAAATCCGTAGAGCATTGTTAGATGCTGATGTTAGTTATAAAGTATCTAAACAATTTACGGATTCTATTAAAGAAAAAGCACTAGGACAAAATGTAATTAATTCTATTTCTCCTAACCAATTAATGGTAAAAATAACTCATGATGAGTTAGCAGGATTAATGGGAGGGGGAATGGTAGATATTAATATCTCAGGAAACCCAACAGTTATCTTAATATCTGGTTTACAAGGTTCTGGTAAGACTACTTTCTCTGGAAAATTAGCTTTACACTTAAAAACTAAAAAAGGTAAAAATCCATTGTTAGTAGCAGGAGATGTTTATCGTCCTGCGGCAATAGATCAGTTGCATGTGTTGGGTGAACAAATTGGTGTAAATGTTTGGTCTGATAAAGAAAATAAAAGCCCTGTTGATATTGCCAAAAAAGCAATAGCTGAAGCAAAAGTCAAAGGGCACAATGTTGTAATAATTGATACTGCAGGACGTTTGGCCATTGATGAGCAAATGATGAAGGAGATAGAAGCTGTGAAAAAAGCGGTGTCTCCTCAGGAAACATTGTTTGTGGTGGATTCCATGACTGGTCAGGATGCCGTAAACACAGCTAAAACATTTAACGAACGATTGGATTTTGATGGAGTTGTTTTAACTAAATTAGACGGTGATACAAGAGGTGGAGCTGCACTTTCTATTCGTTCGGTAGTGGATAAACCCATCAAATTTGTGGGTACAGGGGAGAAGATGGATGCCCTGGATGTTTTCTATCCTGAACGTATGGCTGATCGTATTCTGGGTATGGGTGATGTGGTGAGTTTGGTTGAACGTGCTCAGGAACAATACGATGAAGAAGCAGCCAGAAAACTGCAAAAGAAAATTGCCAAAAATCAGTTTGATTTTAATGACTTTATGGATCAAATTGCCCAAATTAAAAAAATGGGTAATGTAAAAGATTTGATGGGGATGATTCCGGGAGTGGGAAAAGCTATGAAGAACATGGATATTGATGATGATGCTTTTAAAGGAATTGAAGCAATTATTCATTCAATGACACCTAAAGAACGAGCAGAACCGAAATTATTAAACGGAAGCAGAAGAAAAAGAATTGCTGATGGAAGTGGAACTTCAATTCAGGAGGTAAATAAACTTATCAAACAATTTGACCAGACCAGTAAAATGATGCGTATGATGGGTGATAAAAAGAAAATGGCCCAGATGATGAGAAGTATGCCGAAGAGATAAAATTAATGAGATAATTGGATAATTGAAAAGCAAATGAAGATTATGGAACCAACAATTGTAAGCGGAAAAGAAGTATCAGGTAAAATTAAAGGAGAAATTGCACAAGAAGTAGAAAAAATTAAAGCAATAGGAGGGAAGATACCACATTTAGCTGCTGTGTTGGTGGGCGAAAACGGAGCGAGCAAAACTTATGTAAATGCTAAGGTAAAAGCTTGTGAATTGGTTGGTTTTAAATCTACTTTGGTAAAGTTAGATGCTACTATCAGCAAAGCTGAATTGTTGGCTGAAGTTGAAAAATTAAATGCCAATGATGATATTGATGGTTATATTGTTCAATTACCATTACCAGATCATATTGATGAACAAAAAGTAATCGAAGCCATTGACCCTAGTAAAGATGTGGATGGTTTTCATCCGGTGAGTTTGGGAAAAATGTTATTGGATTTACCAAGTTTTTTACCGGCAACTCCTTTTGGGATTGTACAAATGTTAAAACATTATAACATTCCAACCGAAGGAAAACAATGCGTGGTGTTGGGAAGAAGCCATATTGTTGGTTCTCCGATGAGTGTGTTAATGGCACGAAAAGCTTATCCGGGAAACTGTACCGTTACTTTGGCTCATAGTAGAACTTCTAATATTAAAGAAGTTGCGGCTTCTGCAGATATTTTAATTGTTGCCATTGGTAAACCAGAATTTGTTACTTCCGACATGGTAAAAGATGGAGCAACAGTTATTGACGTGGGTATTCATCGTATTGAAGACAGTTCTAAAAAATCAGGGTTTCGATTATTAGGAGATGTAAAATTTGATGAGGTGGCTCCAAAATGTGCTTTTATTTCTC
>CAYRAD010000022.1:0-14391 GCA_964422135.1 uncultured Vicingus sp. | reverse complement strand
TAATAGAAAGAAATGGAAACTAATGTTCCAAAAAATAATAATTGGACGACTTTTTTATTAAAGTTAAATAGAAGATTATATAAGGTTAATGCGGCAATAAATATGGCTATTGAGAGGTATATAGAAGTGGAGTAGGTAAGCCAAAGACATACAAAATGCAGAACAATTAAAGCCCAAAATACCAAGGTAGAATATTTTTTTGAAAACTGTTTTTTTATAGAAAGCAATAGCAAAATTCCGATACCCAGCACGTAAGATAATCGTTTGGGTTCATTAGCAAATCCGTTTATTCTAAATGTTAACTCTTCCATCTGAAAACCACCAAAACCCGTACTATTGGCACTGTAAACGATTCCCCTGTATGTCCAGCCATATTGATGGGCATAATATTGATAAATACCATAAATACAATGTATTGTGGTAGTTACAATAAAAGATTTAATTAATATTTGAATTCCTTTTTGCTTTGAGCATTCTTTTCGTGCAATAATATAAATGAAAACAATATTAATATAACCAATTAATTGTATAATAAGACGTGTTTTGAGGATAGGGGTTTTTAGATAATTAGAATAATAATTAGTATAAATTAAACCTATTATAGCAGAAACAACAACCATTATCCAAATTTTACCCACCCATGAGTTAATGTTTTTGGTTGAGTCGTTACTCGGAATAGACAAATATTTAGCTCCTTTACTTAGAATAACAGAACCAATGAAAATTGCCGGAACTAATTTGTCAGGTGTCAATCTTGGACCAACTTCAATAAAAAAGAAAAAACTGATGCAGGCGGGTAATATATATAATATTCGATGTGGTTTTGTTTGCCCTGCCCAAAATGCATATAGTACAAGAAATATGACTATAATGTAGTCATATATGCCATGGCCAATTAAATTATCTTTAACCATAGTAAAGAGTTATTAATTGTTCAACTGCGTTTTTCCAGGTATATTGGTTTTTGAAGTTATCCAGAGCTTCTTTGGGTATATCCAACTGATTATAAATTTTTAGATAATGGGTAATCATGAATTTTAAACTGTCAATATTGTTTTCCAGGATAGTTCCGTTAACTTTATCCAACATCTCAGGAATAGCTCCAGCAGGTAATGCAAGTACAGGAATTCCATTAGAAATGGCATCTAAAACAGTCATGCAAAATCCTTCTTCAGAAGATAGATGGATGTAAACAGATGCCTCATTGTAAAAGGTATTTAAAACTGAATCATCAACATTCTCGTTAATGAAAACGCTTTTGTCTAACTGATACTGATGAATCTCTTTTTTTATGCACTTAAAATACCTTTGATTACGAATAGGTCCTACGATATTCCATATAAAATCAATGTTATTCTTTTTTAGGTGTACAGCAATTTTGGGAATTAATAGTTGGTTTTTATGAGGAACTATGCCTCCTACAGTAAGTATCCTGATAAAAGAAGAATTGCTACGACTTGTGTTATTATTACTAACGTATTCAGCTCCTCCATGCCCGATAACTTGAATTTTAGTTGAATTCACGTACTTAGCCAATTCATTTTTAACAATCTGACTGGGAGTAATATAAACATCAAACTTATTTTTTTTTATCCTTTTTTTATTGATGTGTTTAACGCCAAGTTTTCGTACTATATCTTTTAAGTATTCACACAACTTATCCCCTTTCCACGAATTGGAGCATTCAAATGGCGGGATGTTATGAACGGTATGAATAGTCCTTATCCCATTATTTTGGAGCGATTTTGTATCTATTATTGCAGCAATAAATAATCCATACAGAAGATGTACGATGTTAATATTATAATCCTGACATAGTTTAACCAGATTGTTTTTAATCCAATTACATAAATGGGTTCTCTCTTCAGGATTAAAACAAAGTTGAGAGGTATTGGAAACACCTATTTTTAATAAAGTAATGTTGTTTTCAGACTGAGTTTCTTTCTTTAGTTTTTCTAATTGACCTAAACCTGGAATAAGTAAAAATACATTTAATCCTTTTTTGGCTAAATGAACTGCTGTATTTTCTAGATAAGATACAGTACCTCCAATTTTAGGAGAATAATGTTCAGAAATTAATAATACATTCATTTAAAAAAGATTACTTACGGTCATAACGTTTTTGTTCCTATAAACGTTCAAAAATAACAATATTAAACTTTAGAATTAACTCAAATATTTTGGCTCGGCTTTATATAATTTGTAAGCCTTGAAAAAGGAAGCCATTACTCTTTTAATTACAGGAAAATAAAGTCTGGGTCTGCTTAAAATGGTTTTATTTAAAATAAAATATCGGAGTGTTGCAAAAAAATATTCGTGTCGATATCGAACAGGAGACATTTTTAAATCGAAATAAATGGCTCCAATTATATTGTGTTTTGCTTTGATGTAGTCACTATCGTTCCATGATCTGATTCCCCCTTTTGCATTTCCAATGTGAATTAACCTGGCTTGCGGGTCAAATAAAAAATTCCCATATTTCCTACTTACCCTTAGGCAAAAATCTCCTTCTTCCCTATGTGCTCCTTTCTCGTAGTTTTCATCCATACCACCAACAGCTATGGCAATAGCTCTTCGTACTGATAAATTATTTGACCTCCCAACAGCAATTGTTGTATTACATCCATAATTACTTGGGAAATAGAGCCAATCTACTTCACTTGAACGGTAGCTCATCCAATGTCTTTTGTAAACCAATTTGCGGTTTGAGGAATATTCTATCGGGCATCCGAATACTCCGGGAACATCACTATCGTAATAATGTCGGTAATGTTTGTGTAAAAAGTGTTGGTCATCAATAATAACATCGTCATCTAAAAATAAAATTATTTCGGCCTTACTCATTTTTATTCCAATGTTTCTTGCAGCAGAAGCTGATTTGTGTTCAGACTGAACATAATGAACATTTGCATAAGATTTAAATTGAGCGATTATGGATTCGTTCACATTGTCTGTTTGATCAATGATGATAATTTCGAATGAATCAAATTTTTGTTTTACTAAATAGTTTACGGTATTTAATAAATCATCATAACGATTGATGGTGGGTATGACAATAGAAATCTTCACGGTTTATTTATGAAATAGGCTTAAAGACCAAATCAATTCGTTTATCTAAAGTAGTTACATTAATTTTTTCTTTTAAATTGTGCATACTAAATGCATGGTAGGATATTTCCTTAAGAATCAATTCGAGATCATTTATCGATTTTCCAGCATGAACATAAGCATCCGGAGTAACTTCACAATAAATAACAGGTTTCTTTTCAGAACTATGTAAATAGGGTTTTAAACTGTCCAAAACAGTCAGTTCAAAACCTTCGGTATCTATTTTTATCAGGCTTGGGGTTAAATTATTTTTAGAAATGTAATTGCTTAAGTTTGTTGTTTTTATCGTTTCTTTAATACCCTTGTCGTTCTCTTTCATGGAGTTTTCTACCATGGAATTATTACCAATATTGTCGGAACTGTTTATAGTTATTGTGGCTTCTCCTTCTTCCGTGCTTATCGCACAATTATTTGTTATGATTTTGTAATCAGGATTTTCTTTGGCGATATTTTGAAGCAGGCTAAAATATCTTTTTATGGGCTCAAATGCATGAACTTCGCCCGATTTACCAACAATTCCAGCACCAAGTGCTGTGATGTATCCTATGTTTCCACCCACATCAATAAAAGTATCACCGGGTTTTAAAAATTTCTTAAGGGCCAAATAGGTTTCAATTTCATAGCTTCCGGTGTACATGTATTTTACCATGTTGGATAAACTGAAATCGAAGGTAAAATTGATATTATGAATTTTTTCAGTGATTACTTTTCTTTTTAACCAATTGTTTCGCGTGTTTCTTTTTATTAATATTCGAATTGCCAGCTTTGGATCAACAGAAAGCAACTGCATTAATGATTTTATTTTATCGGATAATGTCATTCTTAATCATTTATTTCCATACAGATAGGTTAAGTTGTGTTAACTCTTCCAGTTTTTTTACATCTTCGCTAAAATAGGTATTAAATAATACCTTTTTAAGCTGTTTATCTAATTTTTTTGGTGCTTGGTATATTTTTTTTATGGTGTAATTTTTAAGTGGGTTGACAATTTTTTCGGGAGCAATTTTTAATAAACCGTTTTTTATCTTGCGTAAAGATTTTACGTAACCGGATTCAAAATTCATAATAGTAGGGTTGGAATGGTCTGTTTTAAAATTAAAATTATCACTTACTCCTAAAAAACGGCAGGTACTCTTTAAGTCAGGTTGGTTTTTATCTTTTAACATTTCTTCAAAAACAATCAGGTGTACATTTTCTTTTCCAAATGTGTCATAAAATCTTTTAATCTGGTGATAGTATAAACTCTTTGACAAATAGTAAGCTGGATAATACCATTTGATTCTTTCCTTAATTTCTACAACCGGTTGTTCCTCTTTTAAGCAACTTTCGAAATCCGCATTTTTGTCTTCCAATTTTAACATTTTGTGAAAATTAAACTGTGAATATGCCCTGTCAACAGGGTTTCTTAGAATAATCAGGATTTTAATTTTCCCCAGTGTTTTTAATATTCTTTCAGGAACAAAATCATATTGCAGGTAATCAGGAGTACATTCGCCAATTGCTTTTTGATGCTTATAATTTTCATAAAAAAAAGAAGCATAATAAGGTATTCCTTTTTGGTATTCTTCATCTATATTGAAATAATGAATCTCTTTTTTTTCTGAAACATGTATTTCAGGATGTGATTTTAACAGTTTGTATAAGCTTGATGAACCTGCTTTTTGAGCTCCGACACAAATAAAATTGGGTAGTATTTTTTCGTTAATATTCATTACAAGGTGCTTAAAATTTGCTCAATAGTTTTGAGGTGGTTCGAATAGGAGTTGGAAGAAGCAAAGGTTCTTCTTTTTTCAGCAAGTTCTTCCGAATTATAATGTGTTATATTTTGAACAACATTTGAAATGGTATTACCAAGTTCATGGTTGTTTTTTAACATTAGTATCATATCGGTATCTAATTTCTCATAAATAGGGAAGTAGTTAGAAATAATAGCCTTTCCGGTAGATAAATATTCCAAAATTTTATGGCTATTTGATAACCGAATAGGGTGATTCTGATAATCATAGCAAACAAAGAAAACATCAAATTCCTTTAATGTATTCAATAGTTTAGATTGTTCAATGATTCCTTGAAAAAAAACATTTTTTAAAGGTTTTAATTCAAAATAGTTATTCATGTTCATTGATATTCCCAAATTAGATGCTGAATAGGGGCCTATAAAATGGAAATCACAAGATACATTTTGTTCTATTGCAGATTTTACATTATTGATATCAAGATAAGGAATATTTACATTACCAACATATCCGATGTTTATTTTTTGTCGGTTTAAAGGAAATGGTAATGTTGCTGTTTCATTACAGCTAATTTCACTCAAGCCGTGGTTGATAGTATGCTTTGGTTTGTTGACTTTGATTTCATTTAATATTTCATTAGAAACAGAAAAAATAACATCTGAGGTTTGGGCTATTTTTAGTTTATATTGCTCCAAAAAGGGAATATAATCAACAGGATGAAAAATGGCGTACCTGGCATTGAATAATTTTAAATTGAAAAATTTGGCTTGTTCAAATGACCATACAATATCAATATTTCCGATGAGCCGACTGATTTTTTTAGAGAGGTATTTATTTATTAATTCAGTAATAAAAAAAGGAAGTTTGCCAAACCCATAGAACAGGTTATAATAATTGATAACGATTAAGTTTTCATTAATACGATTGGTTTCTATCTTCTTTTTTTGATTTCGGTTGCCCTTGGCATTTAAAAACCAAACCTTATTATTTTTTGCAAGTTCACAAGCATAATGGTGCTTTGATAGAAATACGTCACCATATGATTCTGGAGAAATGATTAAGATATGTTTATTTTCCAGTACCAAGTTTATTTAAATTTTTTATAAACAAACTTAACAGGCTTTAATATTGGGTAATGACTGTCTATCGTTCCTTCAGTTTTAAAATCATAGTGGCTTTTTGGAGCTTGCTTCATTAGTTCATCGAATTCTTCCATAGTAAACCCCAGTTTTTTTACTACATATTCTTTGTCATTTTTTAGCTCTGTGGGGTCGTATAACGGTTTTTTAAGCTCTTCTAAAGCCTCCTTTCTTGTTAGCTGACCCGAGCATATTAAATTTGAGAGATGTGCTTTTCTTTTATCAATATTAAATTTAGTAGGTAAAATATAATTCTGATAAAATTTAGTGAAAACAGATTCATGATGTTTACCTCCGTAGTCTCTCCAACCAATTTCTTTCGTAATTAATTTCTTAACATGTTCTTTATTGTATGGTGCCCAATTAATGGGTGAGACAAATGTTAATTTTTTAAAGTTGAGGTAGTATTTCTTTTCAAGGATACCAAAGAAAGGGTAGGTTTTTAATTTCAGCTCTCCATATTTTAAATGAATGTCTTTGATATTAACGGCATCAATTTTACTAAATATCCATGATTTTGGTAAAAGTGATTCTGTCTCATAATTGTTACCGCTGATAACGTATTTTATTTTATGTTTTGCAGCAATCTTATACAAAGTTCCAAATATTGCATGGTCGGTCAGTGCCTCAATATCTACTACTCCTGCTCTTAAATAACTCTTTTGCAGGTCTCTAAACTCATCCCAGTCAATGACCAAAGTATGTAGGTCACATTGTAGGTATTCTACTATTTTATTGATGTTATTTACAGCTATTTCAGAATTCCATCCGTTATCAAAATGAACTACAAGAGGTTTTAATTGGGCTTGCTTAACCAAATAAGCAATATAGGTACTATCAACACCTCCGCTAACGCCAATAATACACTCATATTTATTTCCTTTGGCATGGAATTTAATTTCTTTAATGGTGTTTTCCCATTTTATTTTTCCTTCTTCTCCATGGATTAGCCTTTTGTTTGCATTTTTAAAATAATCATGCCAGTAGTTGGAGATACCATTTTCATCAAATACAATGTCGGTATCGGCAATGTTGTCCATTACTGTTTTTGTACATATTTGGTATTCAACTTTTTTTATTTCCATTTATAATTTATTAAGGCACAAAATACGTGATTAAAATACGAATATTCAACTAAAAGGGTTTGTGTGTTCCTAAAGATTATTGTACAATTCTTTTTGTAATGTTTCTTGTGAAGGATAATTAATAAGAATACCTTTTGTTTCTCCGGTATAAACAAACAAACTTCCTGCTGCTACGGCTGAAGCTCCTGAAATAATGGCATTTTTAAAACTTGAAATAGAATTTGCTCCACCACATGCTATCATCGGAACAGAAGAAAGGGATGAAACGATTTTAATCAATTCATAATCATAATCCTGGTAGGTGCCATCTTTATCAATAGAATTAAGAAAAATTTCTCCTACACCGGCTTTAATGATTTCAGGAACATAATTCTCTACAGAAGTATTTATTTTTTTTTCTCCTGAGGTTTTATAGAGTTGGTATTTTCCAAATAAATTCTTTTTTACATCAATAGAACCAACAATACTTTGTGAACCATATATCCCGGCAGCCTTAGTAATTAGTTCAATGTTGCCTTCCAATGCAGAATTAATCACTATCTTTTCTATACCTAATTTAAATAAACGATCGATTTGTGCTATATTTTTTATTCCTCCTCCATAAGCAAAAGGCATAAATGCTTCGCTGGCAATTTCTTCTATTTTTTTATAGTTCGGCTCCCGGTTTTCTTTTGTGGCTGTAATATCTAAAATAGCAATCTCATCAACTTCTTTTTCATTAAAAATTTTAACAGCATTAATAGGATCTCCAATGTAGTTGGGTTTCCTGAAACGAATAGTCTTAACTAATTTTTCGTTATTTAATGTTAATATGGGTATTACTCTTACTCTTTTCAATGCTTATATTTTAGCAAAATTTTCTAATAATTTCATCCCGAATTTATGGCTTTTCTCCGGATGGAACTGTACACCAAAAATATTTTTCTTTTGAACACCGGAAACAAATTCATAGCCATAAGTAGAAGTGCATAAGATATCTTCCTTATTTTTTGGTAACATGTGATAGGAATGAACAAAGTAAAACCTGGATTGTTCGGGCATATCGGAAAGGATATCCGAAGATTTCTTAATGGATATTTCATTCCAGTTCATGTGAGGAATTTTTAGATCATGGTTCATTTTTTCTTTATCAAATTTAACAATATCCATATCTATCCAACCTAATCCCGGTTCTTCTCCTTCTTCACTTCTATTGCCCAATAATTGTGCTCCCAGACAAATCCCAAGAAAAGGAGTGTTTTCCGTTAAAACTTTTTTATTCAAAACATCAATTAACCCGGATTGAATTAAGTTTCTCATACCATGGTCAAAGTGGCCAACTCCCGGGAGAATAATTTTTTCCGCGGCAGCAATTTTTTCTGCTTCATTCGTTATTTCGGTAGAAATACCTATTTTTTTCAGCATATTCTGAATGGATTTAATATTTCCAGCATTATAGTCTAAAATTGAAATCATGAGCTTATTGTCTTTTTGTAAATAGAGATGATTTTTTGATAAAAAGCTTCTTTTCCATAAGTATTTATAAGTTGTTCCCTCAATAATCTGGCATTGTATGATTGATAATTATGGTACATTTTACTCAAAGCTTCCGACAACTCAGTTACATTTTTTGGTTGAACTAAAATGCCATTATTTTGATTCACAATACATTCAGGACCTCCACAATTTGTAGAGATAACCGGAACTCCTCTGGATAAAGCTTCAATCAAAACCACACCAAAAGTTTCATAATGACTGGGCAATACAAAAACAGAACTCCTGTCCATCTGTTCAATTACTTCGTTTCGGTCAATATAGCCTAATAATTTTACTTTATTGTTTAGATTGAGTTGAAGGATCAACTCATTTAAGTGTTCTTTAAGGTAGCCTTCTCCGGCAATTACCAATTCAACATTATCAGTTTCAGAAAAAGTTGCTGCAAAAGCTTTTATCAGTTCTTCTTGCCCTTTTAACGGAATAAGGTTAGCAACATTTAAAAAGCGAACAGTTTGCTGTGGTTTCTTAGGATTAAATACCTTAGCTTCAATTATTGGATCCAATACATTAGGCAACCATTTTATGAGATTAGAAGGGATATTAAATATAGAAGATAGAAGTTTAATTAATTTCGGGCTTACGGCAAATACATTTTGTTCCTTTTTATAAGCTTCTTTTAGTTTATCGGTTAATATTGTTGAAATTTCGTTCATAGCATATTGAGAACTGTGTTCTGTAATGACAATAGGGATGTTGTATTTATTTTTTAAAGAAGAAGCCAATAAACCTGCATAAATCATATTATGAGCATGCATGATATCTGGTTTGCCGAATTTTTCGATGTATTGATCAATGGCATATTTTCCATATTTAATCCATAGGGAATATCGATTTTCATCGGATGTGTTTTTAAATGACCAAAAACCGTCACAGCGAACTACATTAACACCATCTATCTTTTCAATTGTTAAAGATGAACATTTAGGTGAAAATGATTTTTTTAAAAGTGTTGCAACACTCGAAAAGAAGTTTAAATGTGAGGTGTATTTTGTTTTTATTCCAAAGGATGCTTTTACCAGAGAAAAAAATGAATACCTGAATGTAAAAGACAATGCTCCAACTTTGTTTCCTTTTTCTTTCAGAATTTTAGCCTGATCGTGCTGAAATATTCCTGCTATTGGATTATGAGGCGGGATATATTCTTCCGAAGGAATAATAAGAATATGCATCTAGTCTTTATTTTTTTCGATATAATTTTATTTCTGTAGAAGGACTTTCGTTTTTACAGGAAATTAATATTTTTTCTACAGGTGTTAAACAGCTGACAACTAATTTTCCCATAAACTCTCCTTTTCTTACACTTTTAATCATTAAAGAGTAAAACTTTTTAGTAAATCTGTTGTGAGTATCTACCGGGTCGTTCATTAAAACGAACATCGGAATGGTTTTAATTAGTTCAAACCCTGAATTTTCGATGGTTGAAGTCATGTACTCATGTGATCGGCTAACCTGATGCTCCAGCCTTTTAGTTTCTCCATGAACAAAATTGTCGGAAATGATAAAATAACCACCATCATTTAATGAGCTGTGAATATTGGAAATGGCTTGTTCAAATCTGCTATCATCAACAATATGGAAAAGAACATCGAATGCAGAAATAAAATCGAATTCTGGTTGAGAATTTTCCATTTTTTCTCCGATATCAAGGTGTTTAAAGTTGGCGAATGGAAATAGTTTACTTAAATTATTTACCACCACATTGGTTATATCCGTGCCTAAAATGGATTGAACATTTAATTCCTTCCAACGTTCAATATAAAATCCCGTTCCGGAACCGATGTCCATGATTTTTTTAGTGGAAAAATCGACTTTTAGTCCTTTCATCAGTTGGTGAAAAGCATATTTTCTAATCTTATACAATGCATTATTGTAATTTACTCCAAGTGTAAAATCGCCCACTCCATTTAAGTTGAAACTTTTTTCTAATCGTTTTTCCCAATATTCGTCAGGTTTGAAGTCTGTCATTATATGGTAAATTTATTTTTTAATTTTTGAAATGCAGATTGTTTTTTGCCCCAATAATTTCGTGGTAAATTGATGTCTGTCTTTTTTTTCGAAGCCATATCCTGTATTTTATGGTTAATGATAGTTGAGAAACCATAAAAAAGATTATAGTCTTTTAGTATTTTATTTCTGGCTTCAATAATGGCATCCTTTCGTTTCTCAAACTCATTATTTTCAATGGAATTTTTTATAATGTTTACAGAATTCTCAATATTATCAAAATCTAACACTATGATAGAATCTTTTGGGAAGTAATTGTAAATATTTTTGGGACCGATATAAAAAGGTAAGCATCCTGCTAGAAATATATCAGAAAGTTTTTCCGTCCAGTAATGATCCACAATAGTATTCTCTATGGCCAATCCATATTGGTATCCGTATAAAGTATCAAATTTATTTTCAATAGGATTATTATATGTTCGTCCAATCAGATCCACAGCTATTTTTTTATGGTTAGAAAAAGCCTGATTTAATGCTTCTACAAAGTTATTACGTTTTACCTGCCCGGAAAGTATAGCTTCTTTATTGCCGATATAAGCCACAGAAGAATATTCGGGCTTGTTCAAATCAATATTTTCCAGTTCATCATAACTTTTTTCAATATACCAGGTTAAATAACCATGTGATGGCTTTATATTTTTTTTAGTTAAAGGCCATTGGGTATAGACTTCATCAAAATATTTAAACGAATTCTTGTGCCAGTTATAGCGGTCGTTTGGAGCTTCCTGTGAGACTAAAAAAGTCAGGTTTGGGCAGGTTTTAATTTTAATGTCAGCAATCGGTGAGTTCAGTACAATTACGGCATCTGTTTCATTTGGAAGTTCATTGATATTTTTTTGATTGTACAAAGAAAAACGACAACCGTTAACAATACCAGAATTACCGGGTGTTTGCAGCAATATATCATGCCCTACATTATCAATATCATATATTAAACAAACTTCAATCATTACTTGCTTTTAAAATATTTAAAGTAGATCAATTTTAAGTAATAGTAAAAATACCTTAGCTGAAGATGTTTAGTTTTAACAAATAAAATCTCCGAAAGCTTAACATCAACCAGCCCCGAATCCTTACTTTTTTTAAACATTTGGTTAAAGACCGGCCTGATAAGGTATCGGTGGCAAAAGTAGTTAAAATTAGTGCGATTTTCTGGTTTTATGTAAGGCAGGAGCAATTCCATTTTTTTATAATTAAACAGGTCTCTTTTTAATTTGCTGTATTTTTTGGATATTCCTAAAGCATGATCGTAATAAACAGAACTGCATTCGTTCAGGTAGTAAAAATCACCTTTTCCTGATAGGATAAAATACATAGCCATATCACCCGTAGAAAATTTCTGAATGACTTCTTTGTCAACTGCATTAAAGTATTTATTTCTATACATGATAGAAACTACTATTAAACCGTAGTTGTTTTTTAAAAAGAACGATTGATCTTTTATCGGTTCAGTTAGATAATCTTTACCATAAAAGGTTTCATAAGCAGTATAATCTCCTCCTTCTTCTGAATTGATTATGGCATTGCTATAGACTAAAGATACATTGGTGTGTGCTTCTAAAATAGCAACCTGTTTTTGAAGTTTTAAAGGATCTACCCAATAATCATCACCATCCAATAGGGCCACATATTTGCCTTTGCAATTATCTAATATATTAATGAAATTATAGAGTCTTCCTCTTTTTTGACGTTCTATATCGTAAACATCACCTTTTTTTCTGTCTAATAAATGGTAACTAATTTTTTTGTTGGTTGATTGTAGAATAAAGTTTTTGATTAATTCAACGTTGTTATCTGTAGAAAAATCATCGCCAATTATTACCTCAAAAGGAAAAGAGGTTTCCTGCATTTCAACTCCTTTTAGGCATTCAATGATCTGGTTGGAATGATTATATGTCATTAATCTGACACTTAATATCATAACTGTTAAATTTTACTTACAAATTGGATGATCTGATTACAAATATAATGAACCTGCTCTGTTGTTAAATCTGGAAAAAGCGGTAATCTGAGCAATTGGTTACTGTACTTATCTGAATTAACTAAAGTTTTACAGGAATCAGTTATCTTTTGGTTTTTATAGAAATCAGATTCATGTAACGACTGATAATGAAACACAGCTTTTACACCCTTTTCCAATAAAAATTGGATTAGGTTTGACCGGTGTTCCAATGATGGACAAATGAGATAGAACATATGTGCATTATTAGTAGAATAAGAGGGAAGGATTGGTAGCTGATAATTATAGTTTTCAAGTGTTTTTAAAGCTTTGGCATAAGTATTCCAAACAGCCAGTCTTTTTTGCTGAATACTTTCAAGAGCTTCTGCTTGAGCCAATAAAAATGCAGCTGTAATTTCTGAAGGTAAAAAAGAACTTCCAATATCTACCCAACCGTATTTATTAACCTCTCCTCTAAAAAAAGAGGTTCGGTTGGTGCCTTTTTCACGAACAATCTCAGCACGTTTTACTTTACTTAAATCATTAATGGAAAGCATTCCTCCTTCCCCTGATATAATGTTTTTAGTGGCATGAAACGAAAATGCACCAAAATGACCAATGGTTCCTAAAGGACGACCTTTATAATATGAATCAATGGCGTGAGCTGCATCTTCTATTACCATAAGTTGGTACTTATCGGCTAAGCTCATTATTTTATCCATGTCGCAGGCAATTCCTCCGTAATGCACTATAACAATAGCCTTTGTTTTTTTTGTAATTAATTCTTCAATTTGTTCTGCATCAATATTTGGGCAATTATTTTGACTGTCAATAAATTTGATGGAGGCTCCTCTTAGCATAAAAGCATTAGCAGTTGATACAAAAGTAAAAGACGGCATAATAATTTCATCACCAGGGGAGATGTTTGCTAATATTGCAGCCATTTCTAGAGCATCTGTTACACTGTTGGTTAAAAAACAGGGATTGCCTAATTTTTTGGAAAAAAGTTCAGAGCAGGCTTTAGTATAATAACCATCACCGGAAAGTTCACCCCTGTTAATGGCATCCTGGATATACACAATTTCCTTACCTGTAATATGAGGTTTATTAAATTTAATCATTGTTCCAATTTGTTTTTCTTCCTAAAAACTGTTCTAATTGAATATTATGTGCTCTATAAAAAGCATATAATTTTTTATATATAGCTGGATTTATCACTTTGTTTTTACCGGTTACAGTTTGGTTTATTTTAGCATTAATATAAGGTGAAACAAAAGAATTGTCCACATTTAAAAAGTCATATATATCTATATACGTTTCAGAAGATAAAAATAAGTCTTCGAACAAAATAATTTTCAGATTATTTTTGAAAACCTCCTGAAAAACAGGTAAATAATTAATGTAAATTCCTCTTTCGAGATAGGCAAAAGGGTAAACAGATGTACTTTTACCAATAACAGGTTTGGGTGCATTGTTGAGAAAAACATCTTCAATTGAGCGGGTTTCCAATTTATTTTCAAAAGAAAAATAATAATTGGATATTGCACGTTTAACGGGGTTTCGGAGTAATACAATAAGTTTAGCGTCCTTATAAAACTTCTTTATTTTTTGTGATACGTGAGGATATTCAATATAACTTGTACCTTTTTCACCTAAAATCTTTGTATCTGAGTTGATGTTAGAAAAATATTTGATAGACACTTCAATTTGGGTTGACCTTTATGAAGATAGAAAAGGTTACCAAAATGAACCATTAGGTGATTTTGCATCCAGATTATTTTCAATGATAAAATCAAAACAGAATAAAATAGTTATTACAGACCTTACAATCAGAGAGTTAGAGA
>CAYRAD010000021.1:0-14473 GCA_964422135.1 uncultured Vicingus sp. | reverse complement strand
ATGTAATCAATAGGTGCAACTAAAAAGTGCATAAATCGAGTAAATGGAATAATGGCAATAATAAAAAATGCAGAAATGATGTGTACCTGAACAAACCATGGTACTGCATTTACAACTCCCAAATCAGGATTAAAGGCAAAAACCGACCTTAAATAAGGCGTAATAGAAGTTGCAAACCAAGTTGATCCCCATCTTGCAAAAACAGCTATTCCTAAACCACTAAGTATCTGAACGAACAACACAATATATACCAGCATATCCATTTTATTAGCTACCATTGTTAACCGTTGTGATGACAGTCTTCTTTTTACCAACAGGATTAATCCAAGCAATGCGGATAAACCAAATGCAAATGCTGAAATTTCAAGAATCAATAATCTTAATGGATCTCCATTCCAAGCAATTATAGCCGAAGGAATCATAAATGCCACCAAGTGTCCTAAAAACAAAATCAACATTCCCCAGTGAAAAGGCTGAGAACCCCAAAACAACTTTTTGCCTTCTAAAAACTGAGTCGATAATGAAGAAACCTTGAATCCTTTATTTTTATACCGATAGATACTTCCTGCGATAAAAATAGCTATCGCTACATAAGGAAATGCAGCAAATAAAAAGGAATTAAGTGAAGTTATGTTTTGTTGTAATCCTGTTTTTAATAATATAACTACTAATCCTGCAACAACGAGCATACCTAAGAATACTCCTGCATAATTCACTTTTTTTTCAGGTAGTGCATTTTCTTCTCTAATTCTTTTAGATTTAGATACGGCAAAAAATATTAATACAATTAACATAAGAACTATTAAAAGTCCAAGATTAATGAGCGTATCGTGCGAAATAAATTCTAATAAGATCATGTTTATATATTTAAGTTGTTTTTAAAATCAATTAACTGCAAGTCCCACAATTGGGTAAAAAATTACTTAATGAAGGTTCGGCTATTTTATCATCGTATTCTATTCCTTCAAAATCTGTTTTTAAGACAAATAATAATGCCTGAATTGCATTCTGATAAATGTTGCCATCTACAATATCTTCCATTATTATTGCTTTTTGTTTTTTCTTCATTACTTTGGCTTTCAGCTCCATTCTTGATTGATGAAATTCTTCCAGCATTTTTTCTACTGCCGGAATAATGGCTCTTACTGTTAGTTCCTGCACCAATTCCATATCATCAGATTTAGCCAATAATTGCAACATGTGAGGCAAGTTATCTGCTAGTTCTTCACCACAATCGTGATTGATTTTAGCCTGTTCCCTTTTCATGTTTACCAAAAACTCTCCCCTATTGTAATCTTCACCAAACAATACATAACCAATATCTAAATAACATATCGCCTGAATGTGAAAGGTATATCCAAAAACTTCCTCCACTTCAAAAAGTGTTTTACTGTTGATATAATCAGCAAATCGTTTAAAGCTTTTAGCTGCATCAGGATACCTTTCCTGAAGTAAGTCAGCACAGGAATTCACATTATCGTGATATCCTACAGTCGGATACCTAAATAATTGAGCTAATATTAAATATTGAGATCGTTCCATTTTATAATCCTCTAGCTGGTTTTTCTTTGAATCCGAAGCCTGCTTCTCCTTTATGATCTGCTGTGGCTTCTAACATTTCAATAGATTCTTCTCGGTGTTCCGGTGGAATAACAAATCGTTCTTCGAATGTTGCCAAAGAAGTTAACCTGAAAATTGCATTGGCCATATCAGCACTCATTTTTGCAGTTTTCATTACTTCTTCTACTTTATCTTTTGGCAAATCACCAACTGTTTCATTTCTTCTGTGTTGTTTAACTGCCATCATTTTGTCATAAACTTCTCTTACTTTATCCGTATCTCCATTGGTAAATAAAGATGCCAAATACTTCATTGGCAATCTATTGTTATCAATAGATGGGAACAACTCATCTGAAGCCGTGTTATAAGTTCCATCACCATCAACCTGAGCCATACCCGGCAACATTGGTGGTACATAAAATAAATTAGGAACTGTTCTGAATTCAGGATGCAACGGTAGTGCTATTCCCCATTCTTTTACAAATTTCCATACCGGAGAATCCTGTGCTGCTTTTATGGTTGAATCATGAACTCCACTTGCTCTTGCTGCTTCAATTACTAATGGGTTGTTTGGATCTACGTAAATATCCAAATGATTTTTCAATAACTCTTTATCATCACTTGATGCTACTTGTTCAATTTTTTCGGCATCGTAAAGCATTACTCCTAAATAGCGGATTCGTCCAACGCATGAATGCATACAAGCAGGTGGCTGAGCTGATTCTAACCTTGGGTAACAAAGGATACATTTTTCAGATTTACCGGTATGCCAGTTGTAATATGATTTTTTGTAAGGACAAGCTGTCACACACATTCTCCAGGCTCTACATCTATCTTGATTAATCAATACTACTCCGTCTTCACCTCTTTTGTACAATGCACCCGATGGACAAGAGCCGACACATGCCGGATTTAAACAGTGGTTGCATATTCTTGGAAGATAGTGAAAAGTCATTTTTTCTAGTTGAAACATTGCATCTTGTTCAGCTGAAGACAAACTCTTGAAATTCACATCATTTCTTGCATAATCTGGTGTTCCACTTAAATCATCATCCCAGTTCGGACCTGATTTTATATCGATAGGTTCTCCTGTAATTAAGGATACTGCTCTACCTATTGGCTGGTCATCCCCTTCCGGAGCAGTAAACAAATCACCATAACGGTATGCCCAAGGATGATAGTAATCTTCTAATATTGGCATGTTTGGATTATGAAAAATATTTTTCAGCCCTTTTAATTTTCCAGCTCCTTTCAGGGAAACAGAATTACCGTCTTTTACCCATCCACCTTTATATATTTCCTGATCTTCCCATTTTGTAGGATAACCGGTTCCTGGTTTTGTTTCAACATTGTTCCACCACATGTATTCTGCTCCTCTTCTGTCTGTCCAAACATTTTTACAGGCAACGGAACAAGTATGACATCCGATACATTTATCGAGATGAAAAACCATTGAAACTTGTGCTCTTATATCCATTTTTTTAAATTTTAAGTTGTAAGTGTTAAATTTTATATTGAGATTTAACACTCATAATTCAACATTTATAATTTCTAATATTCTACTTTATCCATTCTACGTACCAAAACGTGTGTGTCTCTGTTCACTCCTACAGGTCCCCAATAGTTAAAATGATAAGTGAACTGTCCATAACCACCACACATTAAGTTTGGTTTTAAGTGAACTCTTGTAAACGAGTTATTCATACCTCCTCGTCTTGGTTCACCTTTTTTACCTCTTCTTTCCTGAGATTTTGGTATGTTGTAAGTTCTTTCCACAGCATGATAAACTATACATACTCCTGATGGAATTCTAGCACTAACACATGCTCTAGTTACATAAGTACCATGGTCATTATAAACTTCAACATGATCGTTATCTTTTATACCCAAATCTTCTGCATCTTTTTCACTTAACCAACATGGTTCTGCTCCTCTTGATAGTGTTAACATTCTTAATGTATCTCCATAAGTTGAGTGGATGTGCCATTTACCATGTGGCGTTAAACAATTCAACATTTTTGCTTTACCATCATTGATGGTTTTTCTTAAATCACCATAAGCTTCCGGAGTTGGAGATGGTTTATAAGTAGATAAATGCTCACCAAATGCAATATATGCGTCATGGTCTAAGTAAAAATGTTGGCGACCAGTTAATGTTCTCCAGGGAACAAACATGTCTACATTATAGGTATAAGCTGCATAAGTTCTTCCATTGTGCATTAATCCAGACCATAATGGTGATGAATTATATCGTCTAGGCTGAGCTTGCAAATCTCTATATTCCATATCTACTTGACGGTATTCAGTTCCAAGGTCTGCAATTTCTGGAACACCTACTTCTTTTGCTCTAATGTTATAAGCTCTTTCGGTTAATTTCCCGTTGGTTAATGTTGATAATTTTAATACCGCATTAATGGCTTCTACATCTGCTTTTAAAGAAGGATATTCAGTTCCGTCATCCCATTTAGAAATGTGTTGTCTGTGTTCTAACATTTCTTCGTAAACATCAGCACAATCGTAATGATTACCATGTGCTCCTAAACCATTTTCGGCAACACCTTTACCAAGAGAAATAAATTTCTCATATATTTTAGTGTAATCTCTTTCTTTAAAAACAATTTTGTGCATTGTTTTTCCAGGAATAGGTTCACATTCTCCTTTACTCCAATCTAACAATCTAGGTTGAGTAATTTCATCAGCAGAATCGTGTGAAAGTGGCATATTTATTACATCTTTCATTACATCTGGCAAATAATGTTTTGCCATTTCGCTCATTTTTTTAGCTAACCCTTCAAAAATTTGCCAATCTGATTTAGATTCCCAAACCGGAGGAATTGCTTCAGATAATGGGTGTATGAAAGAGTGCATATCTGTTGAGTTGATGTCTGCTTTTTCGTACCATGAAGCGGTTGGTAAAACAATATCTGAATAAAGTGCTGACGTATCCATTCGGAAGTTAATGTCAATTACTAAATCCATTTTACCTCTTGCACCATCTTCTTTAAAAGTGATGTCTTCAACTACTTCACCAGCAACCTCATCTGCAATTTTATTGGTATGAGTTCCTAAATAATGGTCTAAGAAATACTCATGTCCTTTTGCTGAGGTACCAATAGCATTTCCTTTCCAGATAAACCAGTTTCTTGGGAAATTTACTTCCTCATCAGGCTCAACAATTGAGTGCTTTAATTCACCACTTTTAAGTTGATCAACAATATAGTTTCTCATGGCTTCATCGGTGGTATGACCTGCAGCTTGAGCATCTTTTACAATATCAAAATTTGATTTGTTGTATTGAGGATAGTAAGGCATCCATCCATTACGAACTGCTTTAACAGCCCAATCAGCAGAGTGCGTATTTGCTAATTTATTGTCTGGTGAGCAGTTGTAATATTTTTGGTTTCCATCATATCTCCATTGTGAAGAGTTGATGTAATGCCAAATAGGGCCTTGTTGTAATCTTGGAGCAGTACCCCAATCTTTAGAACTCATAATGGTTGCCCAAGAGTCCATTGGAGCTAATTTTTCTTGACCTACATAGTGGTTCATTCCCCCTCCATTTTTTCCATTACATCCAGTAAGCATCTGAGCCATAATTGCAGAACGATAGATTAAATTACCATGGAACCAATGATTAATTCCTGCCCCAACTATAACCATACATCTTCCTTCAGTTTGTTCTGCAGTGCTTGCCCATTCGCGTGCCAATTGTATCACTTCTTTTTTACTAATTCCAGTAAAAATCTCTTGCCAAGCAGGAGTATATGCTTGTTCTTTATCATCATAAGAAGATGGATAATCACCTTCTAATCCTCTTCCAACACCATATTGCGACATGGTTAAATCATAAATTGTTGCAACTGGAACTTTTCCATCTACCGTATCTATATATTTAACAGGAACACCTCTTAATGCTTTTTTATCTAATCCATATTCAGTGAACTCTACTTGTAAAACTTTTTCTTTTTTCTCCAATAATGTTAACTCAGGATCGTAAGCTTTACCAGTTTCACTATCTTCATATTTTAAATTCCAATTACCATCTTTATCATCCCATCGTTGACCCATTGTTCCAACAGGCACCACCAAATCACCAGATGTTGTATCGTAATTTAAAAATTTCCAATCTCCATTGGTAATGTCTTTATACTTTTTAAGCTTGTTAGCTCTAAGCATACGACCAGGCATATAATGTCCATCTTCTTCATGCAATTCTACCAAGAAAGGACAATCGGTAAACCGTTTAACATAATCAATAAAGTATGGGGTTTGCTTGTCAACGTGATATTCTTTTAAGATAACATGTGTAACCGCCATCCAAAAGGCAGCATCAGAACCTGCATGAACTGGAATCCATTGATCGGCATGTTTTGCTACCATGCTAAAATCTGGAGACATTACTACCGTTTTAGTACCATTATGTCTTGCTTCAGAAAAGAAGTGAAGATCTGGAGTTCTAGTCATACCTAGGTTAGCACCCATTGATACGATAAACTTAGATTGATACCAATCGGCACTTTCACATACATCGGTTTGTTCTCCCCAAATTTCTGGGAAGGAGTTTGGTAAATCACAATACCAGTCGTAAAAACTTAAATTAATACCACCACAAAGCTGTAAATATCTTGCACCAGAAGCATAACTTAACATACTTTTTGCTGGAATTGGTGCAAAACCGGTAATCCTATCCGAACCATATTTTTGGATAACATATATATTAGCGGCAGTAATTAACTCTTCCATTTCATCCCATTTCACTCTTCTGAAACCACCTTTTCCTCTAGCTCTTTGATATCTTTTTCTTTTGGTAGAATCAGCTTGTAAGTTTGCCCATGCTTCTACTGGATCTCCGCCACATTTTTCTTTTTCTTCTCTGTATAAATCAATTAAAGCACCTCTAATTATTGGATATTTTACTCTAATTGGACTATACAAATACCAGGAGTAAGAAATACCTCTTTGACAACCTCTTGGTTCATAAGGAGGTACTTCTTTGTTAAATTGTGGATAATCTACTTGTTGCAATTCCCACACAACAATACCATCTTTTACATGTATTGCCCATGAGCAACCACCTGTGCAATTAACGCCATGTGTACTTCTAACCACTTTATCGTATTGCCATCTATTTCTATAAAATTCTTCCCATTTTCTGGTTTTGGGAGATATTATGTCTTCTATCCAGCTCATAATTTTATTATATTTAAGTTCTTTATATATGTATTAAGATTCTACAGAATCTCTTCCTTTTAATTGTCTGCTAAAAATGTCTTTTTTGGTAGATTCTTTTTTTCTATTGTTCCAAAGAATACTGATAATGCCTAATATTAATAGTAAGCCAACTATTCCTCCACCGGCAACCATCATATATCCATTATTGGGTGTTTGAGAAGGGCTCACCTGATCGGCATATTTAAAAAATGCTGTTAACTGCCTTACTTCATCTTCTGTAATCTGATTATTTTTGTATGAATTAGCCATAGCAGGAAATGGAGGTGCATTTAAAATACCTACAATCCCGGCATCTCCCAATCTTGAATAGACATTGGTCAAATCTTTTGCCAATAAGCCCCCGGGAATAATATCATTGTTGGTTACATTATGGCAGGTAACACATATTGGCCCATCATTACTTAACCGTTTTTTCCCACTAAATAATTGTTTCCCCATCTCTACGTCAGCAATTGAATATTCAATTGGTGCTACAGATTCAGCAGGGGTATCAGAAGTTGTTGCAGCAACAGCATTTCCATCCCCTTTTAAGTAATCAAGTATTGCAATAATATCAGCATCTGATAAATCAGGAAAAGGAATCATTATTACTTTTGCATTTTCCTCAAAAACAGCATTAGCATCTTTATCTCCGGTTTTAATAAAAGCCTGAGAATCTTTAATCCAATTTAATAACCATTCCTGTGATCTTTTTTCGTTGATTCCGGCCAATCCGGGACCAACCAGTTTATTAGAGCCAGCTGAATGACACGCTGTACATTTTGCTTTAAAAAGTGCAGCTCCATCCTGAGCTTTAATCCCTAAAGGAACAATTAGACCTAAACTTGCTATTAACGATATTCTGATTGCAATTGATTTCATTGATCTTGTTTTAAGTTTATCTGACTATTACAAATTGATGTGTAATTACGGAATAAAAGTAGAAGACAAATCGTTTACATAATATGATTTTCATCATACTTAAATAAATTTGTTGTCATCTTTTTTGAGGCACACAAAATGTTTGAAAATATTCCTAATATATTGTTAATATTGGCTTTAATATTATTTGTCAGAACTTTTTATGATAAAACATGAAATCTTGTAAGTAATTTTTATTTGCTTAATATCATATTTTATAAGGAAAATTTTGTAAGCGGAAACCCAAGGCAAAGCCTCGAGGAATTCTTTTGATTAAAAATAAACTCATGTATTTTTTGATGTAAAACTTAATCTTTTACTTTTTCAAATACGATTCGATAATGATCAAAAATATGCCTATTGAACACATGTAAATTGGCTTGAATTTTAAATCTGCGCATCCATTCTCTGAATGTAGCATCAAATAAATAATCGGGAATAAATGAGGCGAAAAGCAAATATTTTCTGAAACTGAATTTAGTAAAAGCTGCTGTCCACCGATGAATGGTTTCAATGTAATCGAACCTGCCGCTATCTACAGAAATTAACTTAAAATGCTCTTCCGTAGCTGGATTAATCAAACCTTCCTTTCCATATGGTAGCCATGAACCGGGAAAAACACGACAAATTATGTCCATGTATTCTTCATTGGTAAATTCTTTTTTGCTTAAATCTGTTTTATCAAAAGGGATATCTTCAAATTTGACCATGCTTGGCCCAAAAACCATCGACTGACAATAAAATCGGCCTCCCACAGGAAGCAAACTTGCTATTTGTTTAAAATATCTTCTATAAATTTCTTCCTGTTTACCTTCCTTGTATTCCTCTACCGAGCACAAATGTTCAGGACTTCCCATAGCTGTTACGGCATCAAATTTCCCAAATGTTTCAGGTGTAATATCCTTCGAGTCCATGTGCTTTACTTTTAGACCATTTTTAATGCATGAATCAGCTTGCCCTTTTGCCAGTACTACACCATAAGCATCAACTTCATGCCCTTCCAAATAATCAACAAAGGCACCCCATCCGCAACCGATATCCAATACTTTTGATCCCTTTTTAATGTTACAATTGTCTTCGATAAATTGATGCTTTTTTAATTGTGCAGCTTCGGTAGTCATCGTAAAATCGCCATCGAATCTGGCACAGCTGTATGCTCCTTTATCACCTAAACTTAATCGAAATATTTTATCCATTCTTGTATAATGGGCATCTAAATGTTCCTGATTGGCCATGGTACTTTATTTAATGTTATGTAAAAATCTTTTAAACCTTTTAAGATTTTAAAGGTAATTAAAATATAACACTAAAAAGAAGAACAGGAAAAAGAGACCGAATGTATTTTTTTAATTCTCAATAAATTAACAACAACACATAGGGTTTCTACCAGTCGTCATTCGCTTTTACTTCTATTTCGAAGAGTTCATTAAAGTGAATGTTATAAACTGCTTTCGGTTTTTTTAGAAAAAAGGGACGGTAGGCTGTTTTATCTTTGTTCAGGTAATTTTCTTCAAAAGTTTGCTCTTCACCTTTTTTCAATATTTCTCCATCACCAATCAATAGTATATTACTCATGGTTACCCTGTATTTTTTATCCTTTAACTCTATTTTTACCAGCCCCTTGAAGGTTGTTTTATTGACAATTGGAGGAATACCTGCTACACCTGTTTTTACCGGATTAATTTTTTGGGGTTTAAGTTTTGTAAAAATGGTATCACTTTCTGTTTTTACAAACCAAAAAATATCCGATTCTTTGAAATAAGTAATTAACTCTTCTTTGTTTTTTTTAGTTTCATAAACCTTTTGCCAAATGATATTCGGACCATTTAAAATAAAATTCTGATCCTCAGCTTGCCCATTTGATTTTAACGAAATTAATACTGTAATGACTATTATTAAATATTTCATATTTGTTTTGTCTTTTTCTTTTCTATAAAGATAGAAAAATCAGCTAAAAAGAAAAAATCCTTGATAAATCCATTGGTACTCAATTATTCCCATCTATGGGGAGTTTGCAACTGTACTTCTATCTTGCTACTATTTTTAAGTTTTTTTATGCAAAATCACACCTTAACTTTTTGTCCGAACAAATTAGCAACTTCAATAAATAGAGTTAGATGTTAATTGTACTCATTTTCCTGAATCATGAGTTTTTTTTGTTGAATTTTTGATTCCTGTTTTAATTTTTAAAAAAAACACAAGCGAATAACTTATATTTGAAAAATGGATTTATTACATATAAAAAAAGTTAGTAAAAGTTATGCAGGACATCAGGCCCTAAATAATATTTCCATTCATATAAAGGAAAAAAGTATTTTCGGTTTACTTGGTCCGAACGGTGCCGGAAAAACAACGCTTATTAGAATTATTAATCAGATTACAGCTCCTGATAGTGGCGAAATATTATTTAAAAAAGAGAAATTAGCACCTCATCACATTGCTCAAATAGGGTATTTACCTGAAGAAAGAGGCTTGTATAAAAAAATGAAAGTTGGTGAACAGGCACTCTACCTGGCTCAACTAAAAGGAATGGATAAAGGTGAGGCTAGCTATAAACTCAAACAATGGTTTGAAAAATTTGAAATCAATATTTGGTGGGATAAAAAAGTAGAGGAATTATCAAAAGGGATGGCTCAAAAAGTTCAATTTATTACCACTGTTCTACACGAACCAAAATTATTGATATTGGATGAGCCTTTTTCAGGCTTTGACCCTATAAACACCAACCTTATAAAAAAAGAAATTCTTGAATTAAGAAAAAAAGGATCAACCATTATTTTTTCAACTCATAATATGGAATCTGTTGAAGAGATTTGTGATGATATTGCTTTAATTAATAAATCCCGTAAAATTCTTGAAGGGAATGTCAATGAAATCAAATCATCTCGTAAATCAAATATTTTTGAAATTGTCTTTATTGGTAATATGATTGCATTTACCAATGCACTATGGACAAGCTTTGAATTACTTGATTCTAAACAAGAAAATGGGAAAGCTTTTGTTAGAGTTAGAGCAAATAATCCAAGTGAAATGAATGATCTCATCAAAACTATTATTAATGATGTTAAGATTATCTCAATAAATGAAATTACACCAAGTATGAATGATATTTTCATCGAACTAGTAGGAGAAATTGAACCAAAAGAAATTAATGAGGAGGTGGAAGATGAGTAAAATAGGATTAATAGTAAAAAGAGAATATCTTACGAGGGTTAAGAAGAAATCATTTATCATCATGACAATATTAGGTCCTCTCTTAATGGCCGGATTAATGTTAGTACCCATTTGGTTGGCTATTAAAGATAAGGATATTCAAAGGATTGAAGTTATAGATGAAACCGGGGCATTTATTAATCAATTTGAAAATACAACAGAGCTACAATTTAAAAATGAGTTTGTACGAATAGAAGAAGCAAAAGCAGATTTATACAATAATATTTATACATCAATACTTTATATTAAAACGGCAAAGGAAAGATATAATGTAGAGATGTATTATAAAAAACAACCCGGTATTTCTACCATTAATTCTATAGAAAAGACTATTGAAAATGTGATTCGAAGTAATGAAATCCAACAAAAATTTAATATTACTAAGGAACAACTCGCTGAAATAAAACCTAATGTAAATATCAAACCAATTTCTATTGATATTGATGGAAAAGAAGAATCTAAGAATGTAGCAATAAGTACTGCTCTTGGATTTTTCGGTGCCATTTTAATCTATTTTTTTATTTTCATGTATGGCGTTCAAATTATGCGTGGCGTAATTGAAGAAAAAACTAGTAGAATTGTTGAGATTATTATTTCTTCTGTTAAACCTTTTCAATTAATGATGGGAAAAATTATTGGAATTGCCTTGGTTGGCCTTACACAATTTTTATTATGGGTTATTTTAACCGGAACAATATACACCATTATTATGAGTGCATTCTCTATTCATGATGTTCCAACAACTGTTAATACTGAACAACTATTACAGGGAGCTAATGCTAACTTAATTTCTGACAACCCTTTTCAAGATATTATTGATGGTTTTCAAACGATACCGATTGTACAGATATTGATTTCATTCATATTTTATTTCATTGGAGGGTACTTGTTGTACGGTGCTTTATTAGCGGCAGTTGGTTCGGCAGTTGATAGCGAAGCAGATACACAACAATTTATGCTGCCGATAACGATTCCATTAATTTTTTCATTTGTTGTAGCACAAACCATTATGGAAAACCCAGATGGAACTTTGGCTTTTTGGTTGTCCTTATTTCCATTAACATCACCTGTAATTATGATGGTAAGAATACCTTTTGGAGGAGTAGAAATCTGGGAATTATTAGCTTCAATGGGATTATTGATAATAGGATTTTTGGGTACAACATGGGTGGCAGCTAAAATATATCGAACCGGAATTCTAATGTATGGCAAAAAAATAACTTATAAAGAACTTTGGAAATGGCTGATTTATAAAGGATAATTTTATGATAAATGCTAATTACCAATCAATAAAAATTAAAGACTGAATATGGCAAGTATACTGATAATAGATGACGAAAGACCAATAAGAAATACACTAAAAGAAATTTTAGAATACGAAAAATTTAAAGTTGATGAAGCGGAGGACGGGCAAATAGGGCTGGAAAAAATTAAATCAGGTAAATATGATTTAATAATGTGTGATATTAAGATGCCCAAAATGGATGGAATTGAAGTATTAGAAAAAGCTGTTGATTTAGGTGTGGATACTCCAATAGTCATGATTTCAGGGCATGGGACCATTGAAACAGCTGTTGAAGCCTTAAAAAAAGGAGCCTACGATTTTATTTCTAAACCTTTAGATTTAAACAGATTATTGGTAACGGTTCGTAATGCCATTGACAGAAAAGAACTGGTTCAGGAAACAAAAAAACTAAAACGTAAAATTAGCGGAGGGACAGGCACTACCCAAATAGTTGGTGAATCTGATAAAATTAAGCTGGTAAAAGAGATGATAGAGAAAGTAGCACCCAGTGATGCAAGAGTTTTAATTACAGGTGACAACGGAACAGGTAAAGAGTTGGTTGCTCGAAGCCTTCATGAAAAATCAGACCGTTGTAAAGCACCTTTTATAGAAGTCAATTGTGCGGCAATTCCTTCAGAATTAATTGAGAGTGAATTGTTCGGACATGAAAAAGGAGCTTTTACTTCTGCTATTAAACAAAGAAAAGGTTGCTTTGAACAGGCAGAAGGAGGAACACTATTTTTAGATGAAATTGGAGACATGAGTTTATCGGCTCAGGCAAAAGTACTAAGAGCTTTACAGGAAAGCAGGATTACACGAGTTGGAGGTGAAAGTGAAATAAAAGTGAACGTAAGGGTAATAGCTGCCACCAATAAAGATTTGCAAAAGGAAATTACCAATAATAATTTCAGAGAAGATTTGTATCACCGTTTAAGTGTAATTTTAATTCATGTGCCTTCATTGAATGATAGAAAAGATGATGTGCCCATATTAGCTGATTATTTCTTAAAGCAACTGTCTCAAGATCATGGAAGAATAATCAAATTTGACAATGCTGCTTTAGAAGAATTGAAAAAAGTAAATTGGACTGGTAATATCCGAGAGCTAAGAAATATTGTAGAACGCTTAATTATTTTATGTGATAAAACGATTAAAGCTGCTGACATTAAAATGTATGCAAACCCTAAAAGTTAGTATTTTAATTCCCTACAGTAGGTAAAATTTGATACTCTTTCTTATCTATATTATGCCAAATTCAATCATATCAAGTTTCTTTTCCTTTTTTTGAATATAGTTAAAATAGAAATCAGTTTTATGCCCTATTAAAATTTCTAAGGCATCTTCACACTTTTTGTAAACATCAGCATATACATTAATAAATTTATAAATGATAGAATATTTTGCTAATACCTTTTGCAATTGAGTTATTGATTTATCCTTATCTACAGGTTTAAAATTTTATTAACTAAAATTTAAGAAATTATCACCTAAACAATGAAACAGTTCCTGTGAAAGTTTTTTTGGTTTGACTACCACCTGAAAGTATTTCAGCATTAATGATGTAAAAATAAATTCCTTCTGGTACCTCTTTTCCTGATGTATTTCTACCGTCCCAAGATTCTTCAATTTGGTTTGAATGGAAAAGTAGTTCTCCCCATCTATTAAATATTTTCATTTCTATAGAATATAAACACCCTCCTATTACATTAAATCCGTCATTAATATTATCATAATTTGGTGTAAATACGTTTGGAATAATTAAAATTGATTCCCCATCAACCGTAATATTTACAGCATCGTCAGATGAGCAACCATTTGTTGTACCGGTAACAGTATAGGTAATAGACGAAGATGTCGTTGTTATTGGATTTGTACAATTTGTACAACTTAAACCTGTAATAGGTGACCAGGAATATGAAGATCCTCCTGTTACGTTTAATTGAGCTGAACTACAAGACATTATTGTAGTGTCATTTGAGGCAATAATTATTGGAATAGAATCAATATTCAGTGTAACAACAGCAGCACTATCGCATCCTAAAAATGACTGTAAAGTATCATTATAAATTCCCGAAGAATTCTGAAAACTTCCAGCCAAAAATATACTATCGCCTTGACAAATACTAACCGTTGTACTATCGTAATAATTACTTCCAACTGCAAGCGTTGTATTAATAATGCTATCACATCCAAAGATACTTTGTAAGCTATCTGTATAAACTCCTGCTGTATTTTGATAACCACCTCCTAATAAAATACTATCGCCCTGACATATTGATTGAT
>CAYRAD010000020.1:0-14671 GCA_964422135.1 uncultured Vicingus sp. | reverse complement strand
GATGGTTCTGCTTATGTAATAGCCGCTGGTGGTAATGGAGTTCCATATTCATATAATTGGTCTCCAATAGCTCAAACAAGCGATACCGTTAATAATCTTTGTCCCGGAGCTTATAATGTTGATATCTCAGACAATTTAGGTTGTAGCCAATCATTTAATATTTTAATCACTAATCCAAATGGACCAACATTAACTACTCAGGCTGATAGTGTTTCCTGTTTTGGATCTTGCGATGGTTTAGCATGGACAACAGTAATTGCAGGAAATCCAAACTACATTTTCCAATGGGATGATTTAGGACTACAAAATACCGATTCGGCAACTAATTTATGTGGAGGTTTATATAATGTTGTTGTTCAGGATTCTTTGGGATGTATAACAGTAGATTCCGTAACCGTTCCGGAACCTGAGCAAATATTAGCAAATATTACTTATACAAATCCAACATGCCCTTTAGCTTGTGATGGAACTGCAACTGCTAATCCTTCAGGTGGAATTGGTACTTTGACTTTCATTTGGAACGATCCATTAAACCAATCAACACCAACTGCATCTGGTTTATGTGCTGGAACTTACGCAGTAACTATTACCGATGGAAATGGATGTTCAATTGTTGATAGCATTACATTAACAGACCCAACTCCTGTTTCAATAACTATAAGTTCCACGTCTGTAACCTGTAACGGTGATTGTGATGGAACAGCATTAGCCACAGTTTCGGGAGGTACACCCGGGTACACCTATTTATGGAATACAAGTCCAACTCAACCCAATTCATTAGCTGCAGGGCTGTGCTCAGGAACTTATACTGTTACCGTAACTGATAATAACAGTTGTATAGCAACAGATAGTGTCCAGTTAACCGATCCTCAATTACTCGGTGATTCTTTAACTCCAACCGCCCCAAGTTGTTTTGGTGTTTGTGATGGAAGTATAACTGCAAATCCTTATGGAGGTAATCCTCCATACAGTTACATCTGGAGCAATGGTGGAACTACACAAACAATATCTAATTTATGTTCCGGAACTTACAATGTTATTGTAATGGATGCCAACAATTGTACTACTTATGACACCATTGCTTTACCAACTCCTGCAATGCTTAATGATAGTACCATAGTTAATGGGCCTTCCTGTGGAATGTGTGATGGATATGCTGTTTCAACTCCAACAGGAGGAATTGGCCCATATAATTTTGTTTGGACAGACCTCATAGGAACACAAACCAATCTTCCATCAAGTACTTTAAGTCAGGACAGTTCAATAGTAGATAGTTTATGTGCCGGTTCTGTTAATCTTGAAATTACAGACTTAGGTTCAGGATGTACTTATAATTATACCATCATAATCAACAGTGTTACCGGACCAACTATTTCCATGTCTTCTATTGATGAAACCTGTCCTAATTACTGTGACGGTTCTGCTACTGCCACTGCATCAGGTGGTAATCCACCATACTCTTACAATTGGGCAGCACCTGTATCGCCAAATACTAACCCAACGGCTACAAATCTCTGTTCAGGATTATATACTGTAACTGTAACCGATAGTATAAATTGCGTTAGTGTTGATACAGTTTCCATTTTCTCGACCGGTTTACTCTTATCAATAACTAATGTTGTTCCTGAAACATGTTACGATGATTGTGATGGTAGTGCAACCGTTTCAGTTAGTAATGGAATTACTCCATATACTTATAACTGGTCACCACCACCAGGTGGCGGAAATGGAGATTCAACTGCTAGCGGTCTTTGTGTTGGAAATTACATGGTTACCGTTTCAGATAGTTTAAATTGTAGTGATTCTATTAGCACATCTATTACAGGTCCGAACATATTAACCGTTTCTACAAGTATTAATACTCCGATAAGTTGTAATGGAATGTGTGATGGTGTAGCAAGTGCTTCAGCTTTGGGGGGAACTCCAAATTATTCTTATTCATGGAATACTAATCCTACACAAAACACACAAATGGCAACAGGTTTATGTGCTGGAACTTATATTGTTACTGTTACTGATGACCATGGTTGTACTGCTTTTGATACAATAACGTTAACAGAACCTACACCAATTCTGGCTAACGAAACATTAACAACTCCCGCTTGTGGAATTTGTGATGGATCAATTTGCGTTGCTCCTAGTGGTGGAACTGCACCTTATAATTTCTTGTGGACTACACCTTTAACTCCACCGGACCCAAATCCTGTATCTTCATGTATTATTAATTTATGTGCTGATGTTTATAGTGTAGAAATAACTGATTCTACAGGTTGTTCTAATACTTTTATTTTCTCATTAAGTAATACCAATGGTCCTGTACCAAATACAACTATTACCAATATTAGTTGTTATGGTCTTTGCGATGGTGAAATTAATTTAGATTCTATTTCAGGTGGTACTTCACCATTTATTACTTCATGGAATCCTCCTAGTGGTGGCGGAAATCCTATTACAAACTTATGTGCAACCAATAATCCTTATATTTTAACCGTTACCGACAGTTTGGGTTGTGTAGGAATCGAAATCGATAGTATTATTGAACCTAGCGAACTGTTTGTGAGTATGGATTCGTCAGATTTATTATGTTTTGGAATATGTACGGGTTGGGCAGTTGCAAATCCTTATGGTGGTACCGCACCATATACCTACGATTGGATTCCTGGTAATTTACCTCAGGATTCAATAACTAACCTTTGTACAGGAACTTATACAGTAACTGTTACTGACACCAATGGATGTACAGTTGTAGATAGTGCAACTATTAGTCAACCTACACAAATTACAGTAATAAATAATATCAATGATGTATCTTGTATTAGTGCTTGCGATGGTAGTGCTACTGTAACACCTTCTGGAGGAACCGGAACTTATACCTATGAATGGAATGGTAGTGGTATTCCCGGATCAACTACTGAAAACGGATTGTGCTTTGGTGTAAATTATGTTGACATTATGGATGCTAATGGTTGTAGTATAACAGATAGCATTATGGTAGGTGCTATTGATACAATATTAGCCGATGCTGGAAACGATACAACAATATGTCTGGGAGAAAGCACCAATTTATTAGGTACACCTACAGGTAATTACACAAGTGTTGAATGGTTCGAACTACCAGGCATGACATCACTCGGAACAACTGATTCTATTTCTATTACTCCTGTAATTGATGGGATAACCTGTTATGCCTATCAGGTAAATGGGGCTTGTACAGATATTGATACCGTTTGCATTGATGTTAACCCATTACCTGCTGCAAACGCCGGACCAGATGTTACTATATTCGAAAATACAAGCACTCAATTAAGTGCTTCTGGAGGCACAAACTATGCATGGACTCCAGGAACAGGATTAAGTGATTCTACTATCTCGAATCCTGTAGCAACACCTGAAATTACGACTACATATTACCTTACAGTTACGTCAGCTGCTGGCTGTACAGCTATGGACAGCTTAATCATTACTGTTTTACCAACTATCAAATTCCCTGATGGAATCTCTCCAAATGGTGATGGTGCAAATGACGTCTGGATTATTGATTTTATTGAAGAATATCCTAAGAATGTTGTAGAAATTTATAACCGATGGGGCGAATTATTATTCCATGCAGATGGCTATAAGCAAGATTGGGACGGAACATATAACGGAAAAGATTTACCAATAGGAACATATTATTATATTATCGATTTGCATGAAGAATCAATACAGCCTTTTACTGGACCATTAACCATTTTAAGGTAGATTTAATTAAGGCATTTAAATATGAAAAAAATACTAATAATATCATTTTTTCTTTTTTGTGGAATTAGCTTGTTTTCGCAACAGTTACCGCATTTTAGCCAATATTATTTAAATGATTTTTTGATTAATCCTGCTGTAGCTGGGACAAGAGATTATTTTGAAGGAGTTTCAACTCACCGTTATCAATGGGAAGGAATTACAGATGCTCCAAGAACATACACCTTGAGTATTCAAGGGCCAACAAAGAATCGAAAAATGGGACTGGGAGGGTATCTGTTTACCGATAATGTTGGACCCACAAGAAGAACCGGGTTTAACTTGTCATATGCTTACCATTTAAAATTAAATGAATCTTTAAATCTATCATTGGGATTAAATGCCGGCATCTTACAATTTATGATAGATGGTTCAAAAATAACTTTAAGAGAGATAGATGATAATTTGATAATTAATGGTGTAGAATCTGATTTGGTACCTGACGCAGGATTTGGCATGTATGTTTATCATAAAAAATATTATGTTGGATTTTCTGCCCCCCAATTATTGAACATGAAAGTAAAATTCTTTAAAGAAGGTGATAATCCAAAAGGAACTTTGCCTTCACACTTCTTCTTTACAGGAGGCTATAAATTTCAGGCCACAGATGACTTTATTGTAGAACCAATTGTATTCGTTAAATATGTTACTCCAGCTCCAGTTCAGTTTGAAGGAACACTAAAAATCACCTATAAAGACCATATTTGGATTTCAGGAACTTATAGGGATAAAGATGCAATAACTGCTTCTGTTGGCTATTTGATAAACAATAGTTTTACCATTGCTTATGCTTATGATTTTACCACCACAAATCTTAAGAATTATAGTGATGGTACTCATGAGTTAATGATAGGTGCAAGATTTTATAGCGTATCAAATAAGAAAAAAAGTGCTCCAAGCATTGACTAGCAAGCTGTTTTAGAAAAATGCCCTTATTTGAACCCCACCAACATGTATGACTGGTGAATTTTCCGACTTTCTTCCATTGTAATTGATACTCATTTGCATATACTTTGATAAATTTTGCTGGTAGGTTACCTCCCAGGTCATATTAACACCTTCTTTTAAGCCTTCCATCATTTCATAAGCTAATGAAGCATTATTCGTTACTGGAAATAAATTATCGATATAATTAAAATTTGCTCTCAAACTACCTTTTGAAGCAATATTATATCGAAGTTCCCCTCCTACTTTTTGACTTATTAATTCTTCTCCTCCATAAAGAGTATCGTTCATTTTCTCTTTGTAATTATATAATATACTCGCCCTGAATTTCGCATTTGGCTGAAAACTGAATTTAGGTTCGGCCTCGTATGAAGTAAGTTGATAATTTTTATTGTTAAAAAATTCAGACAAACTCGATTTTTCCCCTTTTAAAAGCAATAAATTCAATGTATAAACTCTTGTAATGTTCCATCGCGTTTTAATTGCCCTCGTTAGATTTCTTCTCGATTCAATAGTATTGGTCAACAAAGAACGGTCTCTGTTATCCTGAAAAGTAAAATCTGTTCCAAATTTTGTGCTTGTACGATTAAAGTAAATTGTATTTAAAAAACCTAAATTTAATGTTACTAAGCTGGTATCTGCAATGTTGCCTATAAAAGGGTTAAAGTAATCCAGCTTATCCGAAACCTTCCTGCTAATTCTGTAATTGGTACGATTTGAAAATCTTGATATCAGTTTCGTTAATCCCTTTTTAGCTCCCCATTTTGCCTCAGGTTTCAGGAATAAACCCTGATTAAACTGATTGGTATAAGTTCGTACATAATCGTTTGTGGGTGTATAAATTTTAATAAAATCAGCTTCATCCTGAAAAGCTGCTACTTCAAATTCGTTCAAGTCTTTTACTCCATTTCCATTTACATCACCAATATAAGCATGTGTCCCCTGACCTGGTTGAACTTCCAAATAAGAAAATTCTTTTTTAACTTCCAATCCGGAACCAACCTCGTAATAAGTATTGGAGGTAATTGCACTTTTTAATACCGAGGCAACATATTCCATTCTGGCCAATATATTTTCATCAGGATGCAAAGTAGTTAATGTTGAGGATATGATTTCAAGTTTTCGGTAAGTTACTTTCGTTCTGAATTTATGGTTTTTATTTTTCAATAGCCCTAAAGAAAATGTCACATCTTCTGCTCGGGTTGTTGCTTTAAAATCATTAACTACCGGAGAATTATCTTCTCTTTGCCCATAAGTTAACATAAATTTATTAACTGTCGTATCGGCATTATGAATGAAAGTATTCCACGAAAAAAATTCAAAACTATTGGATTGTAAAGAATCTGATTGGTTGATAAAAATTCTGTTTTGTTCGGATTCTTCACCAACACCCAGTACAATCCAACCTATTCCTTTAGAAAGTGTTCCTTTATGCTTTATAAATTCAGTATTGTTTATCCCCTGTGAAGTTAAATAACTCCCATCTCCTTTTAAAATAAATCCTTTTAATTGATAATATGCAAATAATTCGTTTTTTAAGCCATCATATTCACCTTCATTTTTAAGCACCTCAAGATTATACCATACATCTGCTTTTTTTTCCTTTTCAAAACCTCCATAAGCTTTAAAAATATGCTGATCTGATGAGAAAGAAGTAGTAGAAATATTCCAATCACGTTCAAACTCAACCGGTCTGAAACGTTCAATAGGTGAAAAATACTGTTGGACATATTCGTAACCTGTACCTACCTTCAGTTTCCATGGTTTTTCCTCTCCATTTAATTTAATTTTATTGTCTGAATTTACTTTAAAAGCATAACCAATATCATCCTGGCTATCTTTTGTAGAAAAGGTATTAATATCATTTTTTGATACCCCTCCTTCCCAGGATAATGTAGATTCTTTAGTAAAATTATATTCACCTCCAAAGGTTGCCATTTGTTTGGTTTTTGGGGTTACCAATAATACTACCGGTTCGTATTCGCCCTGAGGAATACCTCCAAGCGGCATTACCCATTCGTAAACTTTACCATTAGCAGAACTCTGAATTTGAATATAATTACCCTTATTCGGGCCTAAGTATGAAAATCCCAACTGATACCTGGCACTATCCGGATTAGTTGAATAAACATATACCGGATTATAACCTGCTGTATCAATCACTTTGTAAAGCACAACATTTTCTGAAAAATCAACTAAGTTAACATGAGGTACTATAGCTAATTGCAAACTATCTCCTATTTCAGAAAGCAATAATTTTTCATCATCATTCAAATCCTGTTGCAATGGTTGGTTTTTCGCATCCTGTTCGGAGAATACATTTAATCTCAACTTCAATTTTTTACTATCATAATCGCTTCCGAAATGCACCAGCGACCTTGCATAATTTTTATCTGAATACTGGAACTCGGCAACAATTCTTGAATCTTTGGTTATTAATTTATTAGTGGTAAATGTAAGTTCCGCAGTATTGTAATCTATTACATAATCAAATTCGTTTCCTCTTTCCATTAACTTGCCATCTACATATATTTTTTCCGTTCCAGAAAGAATAATAATAAACGACTCGTTTTCACTTCCTTTTAAACGGTACGGGCCTTGATTTCCTTCAACTCCCTGTATAATATTACGGGCAAACTTACCTTTGGATATAGCTGCACTTATTGTTGGCGAAAAAGTGTTGAATTCATTTTTCTTACTGGTTTTTATTTTAATTTCAAAACTTCCTCCTTTAGCTTTTTTGTTAAAATTCATGAAATAACTTTTAGGCCGTTTCAAATAAAAATCACCAGCGGTCAGCTTCCAACTATCACTAAATAATTGAATGAAAACCCTATCAAACTCTTGTAACTGTTGAGTATTTCCCTCAGCCTGAATAGGAATATTATCATCCGAAATACTTGCCAGAATGCCTACATTATCACTTAATTTACCCGAAAGTTGCAAATCTAAACTCGAATTAACAGACAAATCCTGATTATTTCCAAACATGACACCTCTTGATATACTTCCACTCTTATTTAAGCCATTTAGATAAAATATATCTTCATTTACTGCAGTATATTCATATAAAAAAGGATTTTTTAAAGGGTCACCATAACTTTCAATAATAGCCATTTTCTTGTGTTCGTATGATTTTTCAAATGAATAGGGAAAAACACTATAGATTATGGTTACAAATTTTCCTTTCAATAAATCATCTTTAGCAATAAAAATTCCCTTAGTATAATTTATTTCATAATTCGAATTATCCAGCAAACTGTTATCAAGGTATAATTGTTCTGAATTTGGAACAATACTTAGGCTGTCGATAGCAACTGTATCGCTGAAAAGGTACAATTTCTTCAACCTTTTATTACTAATATCTTGGGCAAAAACACTTTGAAACAGTGAAGTAATGATAAAAATTAATATTATTAAATTATTTTTCAAGTTCATGCAAAAGAAATAACTGACAAAGATACAATTTGTAAAATGCTGTATAATAACTTAAAACCCATTTAATTATTGAAATAAATTCATTTAAATTAAAAGGTTTTTCTCATTTTTGGATAATATTCTGATAATTATTTGTTTTTAATAACACTTTAAACAACTTTATTTAGGATATTTTACTGTAATAAGTATATTTGTAATTGCGAAAAAAAACAAAAAGGCAAGATGAAAAAATTAATCTATTTACTAATTGGAGCTACAGTACTATTATCTGGCTGTGGAAACGATAATAACAACGACAATAAAGGTACTAAAATCGCTAAGGGAGATGTGAAGTATGGTGGCGTTTTTAAAATGAATGAAATTGAAGATTTCAAAAGTTTATACCCATTAAATGTAACCATGGCTCTGGAGAACAGAATTGCCAGCCAGGTATATGAAGGGTTGGTTAAGCTTGATCAGGAAGATCTTCATGTTTTGCCTTCATTAGCTGAAAAATGGGAAATAAACGATGATGCTACTTCTTATACTTTTCACATCAGGAAAGGTGTTAAATTTCATGACAACAATTGTTTTGAAGGAGGGAAAGGAAGAGAAGTGAAAGCACAGGATTTTAAATATTGTTTTGACAGAATCTGTGTTGGTGATGCTACAAATCAAATGTATTGGTTGTTTAAAGACAAAGTAAAAGGAGCCAATGAATATTACGAATCAAATCTTAACAAAAAACCTTTAGAAGGAGGAGTTTCAGGAGTTAAAGTAATTGATGATTATACCCTTCAGGTTGATTTAAATTACTCATTTGCAGGTTTTTTAAATATCTTAAGCCATAATGCTTGTTATGTTTATCCCAAAGAAGCTGTTGATACTTATGGTAATGAGATGAGGATTAATTGTGTGGGCACAGGAGCTTTCAGGGTTAAAAAAATTAAAGAATCTGAAACAGTAATTTTAGATAGAAATCCTGATTACTGGGGAGTAGATAAGTTTGGAAACCAATTACCTTATTTAGATGGACTTAAATTTTCTTTCAATAAAGAGAAAAAAGCTGAATTATTAGAGTTTAAAAAAGGAAACTTAGACATGGTATTCCGTTTGCCTTTAGAAATGATTGACGAAGTTGTTGGAGAATTAGAAGATGCTAAAAAAGGAGGAAACAGGCCTTATGTAATGCAGGTTGTTCCCGCTTTAAGTGTATTCTATCTTGGAATGCAACATAAATTACCTCCATTTGATAATGTAGAAGTAAGAAGAGCATTTAATTATGCAATTGATAAAGAATCCATTGTAACCTATACTTTACAAGGTGAAGGCAGGCCTGCTCTATACGGAATTGTACCTCCTTTTAAAGGATATGATTATGAGAATGTGAAAGGTTATGAATTTTCTCCTGAGAAGGCTAAAGAGCATATGAAATTAGCAGGATATCCAAACGGTAAAGGATTTCCTGAAGTAACTTTGCAAATTAACCCGGGAGGAGGAGACAGAAATGTTCAGATTGCTGAAGTTGTTCAAAAAATGTTAAGTGAGAACTTGGGAATAAACATTAATATTGAACAAATGCAATTCGCCCAACATTTAGAAAGTGTGGAAACCGGTCAGGCTGTACTTTGGAGATCTAGCTGGGTTGCAGATTATCCTGATCCTGAAAATTTCCTTAACTTACTTTACGGAGGACACGTTCCTGAAGAATTATCAACAAAAGCATACATCAATTCTATGCGATACCAAAGTACTGAATTTGATTCCTTATTTAATTTAGCATTAAGAGAAGTAGATGATGCAAAAAGATATGAGTATTTTAGGCAAGCTGATCAAAAATCAGTGGATGATGCAGCAATCATACCTATCTTTTATGATGAAAATACAAGATTGCTTCAGGTTTATGTTAAAAACTTCCCCTCAAATGCAATGGAATACAGAGATATGTCTCAGGTATATTTTGATTATGATGAAGAATAAATAAAACTTATACCATATCAATAAAAAAATCCTGTATATAACAGGATTTTTTTATTGATATGAACCCTTCCTTTTCTTTCTAATATTCGTATTATTGTACAAACAAATTTTATGAGTAAAGTTGCATTAATAACAGGAGTTACAGGTCAGGATGGTGCCTATTTAGCTGAATTTCTATTAAAGAAAGGATATGAAGTTCATGGAATTAAAAGAAGAAGTTCTTTGTTTAATACTAACAGGATTGACCATTTATATACAGATCTCCATGAAAAAAATGTAACGTTTTTTCTTCATTATGGCGACATGACAGACTCTACCAACCTGATTAGAATTATACAGGACACTCAACCTGACGAAATTTATAATCTGGCCGCACAATCGCATGTGAAAGTTTCATTTGAAACACCTGAATATACAGCCAATTCTGATTCAATAGGAACACTTAGAATATTAGAAGCCATCAGAATATTAGGACTGGAGAAAAAAACAAAATTCTATCAAGCTTCTACCTCAGAACTTTACGGTAAAGTAATGGAGGTGCCACAAACCGAAGAAACTCCTTTTTACCCACGAAGCCCTTATGCTGTTGCTAAACTATATGGATTCTGGATTACCAAAAACTATAGGGAAGCTTATGGAATGTTTGCCTGTAACGGGATTCTGTTTAACCATGAAAGCCCTTTAAGAGGTGAAACTTTTGTAACTAGAAAAATCACCAGGGGTGTTGCTCGGATAAAATTAGACATGCAAAAGAAAATTTTCCTTGGTAACATTGATGCCAAAAGAGATTGGGGACATGCCAAAGATTACGTTGAAGGAATGTGGCTAATGTTGCAGCAGGATAAACCGGAAGACTATGTTCTGGCTACCGGAAAAACAACTTCAGTAAGAGATTTTATAACCATGGCATTTAAAGAAGTTGAAATTAATATCGTATGGGAAGGAAAAGGTATTGATGAAAAAGGAATAGATAATGCAACAGGAAATGTTTTGGTTGAAATTGATCCGAAATATTTCAGGCCAACTGAAGTTGACCTTTTAATTGGAGATCCATCAAAAGCAAAGAAAAACTTAGGATGGGTTGCTAAACATGATTTACAATCTTTGGTTAAAGATATGGTTTTGTCCGACATTAAATTGTTTAAAAGAGACAAATACCTGATAGAAGGCGGTCATGATGTTTTAAATTATAATGAATAAATCTGCTAAAATATATATTGCCGGACACAGGGGAATGGTAGGATCAGCAATTCTCAGGAAACTTACAACCGATGGCTATACCAATCTTATTTTGCGAACATCCGGAGAGTTAGATTTAACGAATCAGCAAGCAGTAAATGAGTTTTTTGCTGAAGAAAAACCTGATTATGTTTTTTTAGCTGCAGCAAAAGTTGGTGGCATACATGCCAATAATGTTTACAGGGCAGATTTTATTTACCTTAACATGATGATAGAAGCAAATATTATCCATGCAGCTTATGTTAATAAGGTAACAAAATTGCTGTTTTTAGGTTCTTCCTGTATCTATCCCAAATTAGCCCCTCAACCATTAAAAGAAGAATACTTATTAACCAGTTTACTTGAACATACCAACGAACCTTACGCCATTGCCAAAATTGCGGGAATTAAAATGTGTGAAGCATACAGAGACCAGTACAAGTGCAACTTTATTTCTGCTATGCCTACCAATTTATATGGCCCTAACGATAATTACGATTTAAATAATTCTCATGTACTGCCAGCCTTGATAAGAAAATTTCATACGGCAAAAATAAACGAGGAGAGTAGTGTTGAAATATGGGGAACCGGATCGCCTATGCGAGAATTTTTACATGTAGATGATTTAGCTGAAGCCTGTGTTTTTCTGATGGACAGCTATAATGAAAAACAATTCGTAAACATTGGAACAGGTAAAGATATTAGCATAAAAGATCTCGCTATTTTGATAAAAGATATTATCGGTTTTACGGGAGATATCATTTTTAATACCGACAAACCGGATGGAACACCCAAGAAATTACTGGATGTTACCAAAATCAATCAACTGGGTTGGCAACATAAAACGGAACTTCGGCAAGGAATCGAAAGGGTTTATAAGGAAGTAAAACATATGGATTTTCACACAACACTTAGTTAATAATTTTACTTTTTACAGTAAAATACCACTCACCAAATTAATATCATTGCTAATTAACCATGATTGCTATAAATGAAGCTTTATCATTTCTTTATTATTTTTCTTCTCATAGTAAGCTTTAGTTGTGATGCTCAAATGCTAGACATCAATAAACCACTGTTTACCGACCTTCCTTTTTTTAACACCAACTTTATCAAAAACAATAAAATAAAATCCATAACTGGTTCCATTTCTTCCAAAAAAGTACAGGATATTATTCGTAGCAAGGGCTTGGATTATGTTTACGAATTTAATGAAGACGGCACTTTAAAAACCCAGCTTTCATCTTATTTAAAGATTGGCTTAAAAGATTCGAGCACTACTTCTTATACTTATAATGAGAAAGGAAACATTGTTGCAATGAGAAAAAGTGATAGTTACGGTTTCTATTCGTACCATTATACTTACGACAGCTCCGACCATATTATTTTGCAAACCTATACCAGAGACGAAAACAAATACAACTCAAAAGACAAATTCGAACTCAATAAAAATTACATCATTACATCAGATAGCTTTTCGTACCAGCAAACCGGTGAAAAACAACTAAAAAAAATCTTTTACAACAGTTACGGAAAAATTTACAAAGAACAAACTAGCTATTACAATGAATATGGTTATTTAATTGAAGAATACACCAAATTTATTATTGGCAACAACAAGAAAAAGATTACCTACGAATACGATGAAAATGGAAGACTCTTTAAAAAACATAATTTCAACAACATTGCCAATGATAAAAAAATAAGTGAAGTATATACCTATGACGAAATAGGAAATATACTTGAAATCAACTACTACGAAAATGAAAAGCACACTTCGGTTAAACAATTTTTGTACGATAAAAAAACCATGTTGCTCACCGCACAATTGATACAGGAAGTAGAAACTCAATTTTTAAGGATTATCCAGTACCATTACCATTTTTACGACTCAGAATCTACAGTGGAAAATAACCATGATTAATTAACTTGAGTTTGGTATAAGAAATTCAGTTGCAAGTTTTGTCATTTTGAGTCTGTCGAAGGAAAGGTAATACGATTACTACAGTTTTTATTGTCTTTTTAATTTGCTACAATTATCTGAAATAAACCCATCATACGGATAAAGTACATATTTTGTTTATACGGTTATTAACCATTATTAAAATAGTAAAATGAAAATTTGGAGCATTGAAATGCCAAATGCACCATATTCAAACCCTTAACCTTACACATAAAAAGGAGAAATCATCACATAAACCAAAACCCCTGTAACTGCAACATATAACCACAACGGAAAGGTGATTTTTGCCAATTTTTTATGCCGATCAAATTGCTCAGATAAGGCTCTTACGGTTGTTAATAATACCAATGGGATAATGGCAATCGAAAGCACCACATGAGAAATTAATACAAAAAAATAAACAATCCTAATCATTCCTTTACCACCAAATGGAGTGGGGTCGGAAGTCATGTGGTAGGCAATGTACATGAGTAAAAACAAGATAGATAATCCCAAATTGGTTTTCATTAAACGCTCATGTAATGTCCGATGCCCTTTTTTAATGGAAAAAACTGCCACAACCAATAGAATAGCTGTTAACCCGTTAATGCAGGCATAAATAGGTGGTAAAAAAGTTAAAGGTGCTACATTTGGAATACGAATCCCAAACAGAGCTGCCACAGCAACAGGCAATAGGATGGAAATAATGATAATGAGTTTTTTATGTTTAAGCTTTTCAGTCACTTTATAATTATTCTTATTAACATTAAGTGTACAAATTTAAAAAGTTGAACGTTGAAAACAATATTTTGCTAACTAAGAACTAAGAACTTTTATTCCGTTCATAAAAGCCTGTCCAAAAGAATAATTGATAGGGAAAGGATAAGGTACAAATAAGACATTAACATCACCCTTAATGCATATTTATCATCAAGGGTACGAACCAATTTAACTGCCGGATAAACCATTAACAAGGATAAGATCATTAATCCCACGGTAGCAATTCTTCCGGTAATGTGTGCCCATTCGGGCAAAACACTTGCTACAAACAATAAAATACTGCTTACTAGAATAATTGAAGCTGTAGCCTTGGTTTTCTTTCCGAAAGGCAACATTTTAAATCCTGCATTGGTGTAATCATCCTTTACTTTCCAAGCGATAGCCCAAAAATGTGGAAACTGCCACAAAAACTGCATGGCAAATAAAATTCCTGGTTCCAACCCAAAACTTCCTGTCGCTGCAACCCATCCTAGCATGGGAGGAAAAGCACCCGGAAAAGCACCTACAAAAACCGAAATGGTAGAAATTCTTTTTAACGGAGTATAAAGTGCCACGTACATAAAAATGGCTAAAGCACCCAAACTTCCGGTTAATGGATTAAGTAACCATAGA
>CAYRAD010000019.1:0-14850 GCA_964422135.1 uncultured Vicingus sp. | reverse complement strand
GTAAAAAACAAGAATTTATTGACTTTTGTGAGGCCATGCTAAAAACAGGTATAAAACCTGATTTTATTACGGTTGACGGTGGAGAGGGTGGAACAGGTGCAGCTCCGGTAGAATTCTCCAATTCCTTAGGAATGCCTCTTAGAGATGGATTGGCATTTGTGGTTGATACACTTAAGAAATATGACTTAAAAAAAGATATAAAAGTAATTGCCTCTGGAAAAATATTTTCTGGATTTCATATGGCCAGAGTTATCGCTTTAGGAGCAGATATGTGCAACAGTGCCAGAGCTATGATGTTGGCTGTGGGTTGCATACAGGCACTTCATTGCAACAACAATACTTGTCCGGTGGGAGTGGCTACTCAAAATAAAAGCTTAATGAAAGGCTTAGATGTAAATGACAAATCAGTTAGGGTGGCTAATTTTCATGCAGAAACGGTGAAAAGTTTTATAGAATTATTAGCAGCGGCAGGCGTATCATGCCCTGAGGAATTATCAAGAGTACACATCAACCGAAGAGTTTCTGAAAATAACGTAATGAAATACAGTGAAATATATCCAGAATAGTTCACCTTTCTTAGTTGATAAGGAATTGTATTGGAGAAGCATATACATTTTTTTAAAATAATTTGCATTTCGTTTTCTTTTTTTGAAAAAACTGCTTAAGAATAACTAAAAAGGGAAACTAATAATAAGAGAGGTTCATTATTTTTCATTAGTATAAACGAACTAACTCAATAAGTTAGGCGAATAAAATAAATATCACTTGTAAGGAATTCCATTATATTACGTCTAAATTTGAGAAACATTTTTTCTATGAGTAAAGAACACATTGTAATTATTGGAAATGGGATTTCGGGCGTTACAGCTGCTCGACATATTCGAAAGTTATCCAACAAAAAAATCACCATCATATCTACCGAAACGGATTATTTTTTTTCGAGAACTGCCCTGATGTATGTTTATATGGGGCACATGAAGTTTGAACACACACAACCCTACGAACCTTGGTTTTGGAAGAAAAATAACATTGAGCTTAAAAAAGCTTTTGTGAAAACGGTTGATACAACCAACAAAACACTTCTTTTTGATTCGGCTGAAACCATGAATTATGATAAATTAATTATTGCTACAGGTTCCAAACCCAATAAATTTGGTTGGCCAGGGCAAGATGCTGAGGGGGTAATGGGAATGTATCATAAACAAGATTTAGAAAATTTAGAAAAACATGCCCCGAACAACAAAGTATGCAATAGAGCAGTAATTGTTGGTGGTGGTTTAATTGGAATTGAATTGGCAGAAATGCTCAGAAGTAGAGCTATTCCTGTAACTTTTTTAGTACGAGATAAAAGTTTTTGGGGAAAAATACTTCCCAAAGAAGAATCAGAAATGATTAATAACCACATGTTAGAACATCATATTGATTTAAGGTTAAGCACCAATCTTAAAGGAATTAAAGCCGATGAAAATGGTAAAGTAAAATCTGTAATTATTGAGGAAACCGGTGAAGAGTTACCATGCAACGTAGTGGGTTTAACTGCCGGAGTTTCTCCAAATATAGAATTTTTAAAAGATTCGGGAATAACTTTAGGAAGAGGCGTAAAAGTAAATCGATTTTTAGAAACCAACGTATCAGATGTTTATGCGATTGGCGACTGTGCCGAACAACACGAACCTATTGGAGAAAGAAAAGCTATTGAAGCAGTTTGGTACACTGGAAGAATGATGGGAGAAACGGTTGCTCAAACCTTATGTGGAAATAGACTTGAATATAAACCGGGACACTGGTTTAACTCAGCCAAATTTTTAGATATCGAATACCAAACTTATGGTTGGGTGTGGGCAAAACCTAAAGAAAACGAAAAACATTTTTATTGGGAACACGAAAGTGGTAAAAAATCTATTCGGTTAAGTTATGATAAAAACTCGCACGAATTTATTGGCATTAACAATTTTGGAATTAGAATGCGACACGAATTTTTTGATAAAATGCTTAACGAAAAACAATCGGTGGAGTATGTGTTGGAACAGTTAGCTGACGCTAACTTCGACCCTGAGTTTTACCAATTACACGAACAAGAAATTGTTGCCAAATTCAATAAAGAAAACAATACCAACATTACATTAAAAAAGAAAAATTGGAAGCGAATATTTTCTGTTTCTTAAAAAATAAAACCATTAAGGAGCATTAAGAAATACCTTAATAAACTTAATACCTTGATGCTAGAAAAAATAAAAAAACTATGAAATCAATTAGCTTAGTTCTCATCATTTTAGGATTTATCAGTTGCGGGAATAGCGACAATAAACCTCAAGAATCTGACACAACCAACTCAACTAAAAATATTGTGGCAGAACAGCCAGAGGAAGTTATTCAAGAAATTGAAAAAACACCAGAGGAAGAAATTGTTACGGATATTGCTGAAGAAAAAACGGTTGAAGTTAAAAATCAGAACTTAGAAACAACCTCAAACCTAAAACCTCCAACTGAAGCTGAAACCAAACCTCAAACAACCATTGAAGAAACACTTCCTGAACTCGAAAAAGAAATTGTGGTAAACGACAAACCCAATCACCAAGCATGGAATGAACTTGCTAAAAAATACGTTTCGGCAAGTGGAAAAGTAAATTACAAGGGCTTTAAATCTGAATTGGATAAATTAAAAAAATACATTGATTATTTGGGCGAAAATCCTGTAAAATCTTCTTGGAGTAAAAATGAAGAACTAGCTTATTGGTTTAATCTTTATAATGCTTCAACGGTGTATTTAATCACTTCCAATTATCCAACTTCCAGCATTACCAAATTGGAAAAAGGCAAGCCTTGGGATAAAAAATTTATTAAATCGGGAGATAAAATCTACTCGCTTAACGACATTGAAAATGTTATTGTTCGTCCTAAGTTTAAGGAACCTTTAGTGCATGTTGCTTTCAACTGTGCTGCGGTTTCTTGTCCTAATTTACTCAACGAAGCTTTTGTTGCTGAAAAACTTACAGCTCAGCTTACTAAACAAGTAAAAAAGTGGGTAAATGATGTTTCAAAAAATGAACTTACACCCGACAAAATTATGGTAAGCCAAATTTTTGATTGGTACAAAACCGATTTCGATAATGTGGGCGGTGTAATTGGTTTTATCAACAAATACAGTAACACAAAAGTAAACGAAAAAGCTAAAATTTCTTACTTAGAATACAATTGGAATTTAAACGAGTAACGCAATGAAGAGTATCAAAACCACAGGATTAATTTTATTTTTAATAGCACTGAGCATTTTTACTGCTTTACTTTTTATTGGTAAATATGAGCTTTCTGAAAACACTTTTACCAGCTTTATTGAAAGCAAAGGCATTAAAAGTGAGTTGTTTATAGAAAATATCGAGCAAAAAGTGCTTGGAAATGAATTTACCAGTCAGTTTGCCATGTCGGGTGCAATTATTAACTCATTAGAAGAAGCGAACGATACTCACAAAGCCAATCAGGAGTGGGATAAAGTAATTTGGGACAAGCCGCATAATTTATCTTACGAACTCATAAAACCATCTGGTAAAGGAATAGTTTATGAAAATAAAGGTTTGTTTTGGTTACTAACTTTCGGATTAGGGATTATTGGAGCTTTACTTTTTATTCTTCCCAATGTAATTTTATTAGGTGGGCCGGGGATTAAAAATAACGGAATTTTTCAAAGTGCGGCTACCAACCGAGGTTGGATTGGAATTTTAGCTTTTATTTATTTAGTTGGTTTTTATGTGTTACTTTATTTTAATGCCGATTTTGTAGTCAATTGGACTTATGTTGTTGATCCTATCAGCTTATCGCTTAGTGGGAATTTAGCCAGTCAGTGGTTTTTATACGGCTTTTTATATTGTACAGTAATGACGGTTATGGCTGTCCGTATGTACATTAAATACCGACATAACAAATACCAACTAGTTCGTACAACTTCAGTGTTGTTCTTTCAAATAGGATTTGCCTTTTTAATCCCTGAAGTTTTGGTGCGTTTCAACCAACCTTATGTTGATTTTAAAAATGCTTTTCCCTTAGATTACGATTTCTTTTTCGATTGGAACCTCAATAACTTAATGGCAAGTGGCAACATGGGTATTTTTATTTTGGTTTGGGGCTTAGCACTTACCTTGATTATTGTTCCCATATTGGTTTATTTTTACGGTAAAAGATTTTACTGCTCTTGGGTTTGTGGTTGTGGTGGATTAGCCGAAACCTTGGGAGATCCTTATCGTCAACTTTCAAACAAAAAAATGTACGCTTGGAAATTAGAACGCTGGTTGGTGTATGGTGTGTTGGTTTTTGCACTTTTGATGACTGTTTTTTCGCTTTATTCCTATTTTTCGGGGGCAGATAGTTTGATGGGAATTAAAACCAAAGATGTAGAATATTATTATGGATTTTTAATTGGGTCTATATTTTCAGGAGTAATTGGCACAGGATTTTACCCTATATTTGGAAATAGAACTTGGTGCCGATTTGGCTGTCCACTTGCTGCATACATGGGCTTGGTGCAGCGTTTTAAATCTCGTTTTAGAATTACCACCAATGGTGGACAATGTATTTCTTGCGGAAATTGCTCTACCTATTGCGAACAAGGAATTGACGTTAGAGCTTATGCTCAAAAAGGAGAAAACATTATCCGTGCAAGCTGTGTAGGTTGTGGTGTTTGTAGTGCTGTTTGTCCTCGAGGAGTATTAAAATTAGAAAACGGACCTGAAGAAGGTAGAATAAAGTCTGTTGAAATTCCTTTAGGAAACGATATTGATTTAATAAAAATGATGAATGATAGAAAAAATGCTTCGTAGTTTAGGAATTAAAAAATCCCTATTTATTTTGTTGTTTTTGTTGAGTTTTTCGGTGTTAAAAGCTCAAAAAACCTATTCCAAAATTTATTATAGTAATGGACAATTAAAAGAAGAAGGTTGGTTAACTAATAAAACAAAAACCGATTATTGGAAATTCTATTATCCAAACGGAAATCTAAAAAAAGAAGGGCATTACCAAAATGGGTTGTCAAACAAGTATTGGATTTTTTATACAGAAAATAACACTAAAATGGAAGAAGGACATTTTGAAAATGGAAAAATGGTTGGTTGGTGGATTTCCTATGAAAATGATTTATTTAATAAATGCCAAATTGTTAACAATGAAAAAAATGGATACTGTTTAGTGTATCAAAAAGAAAAATTAATTAAAGCCGAGCAATATTTTGAGGGAGAAAAAATTAACGAATGGACTTCCATCTTTTCGTTTAAAAAAGACAATGCTCATTTAAAATTCTAATGCATCAATGAATCCCATTATAAAGGTAATTATCCCAGCTTTTAATGAGCAAAATTCCATTGTTCATGTTATAAATGATATTCCTGATGTTGTTAATGAAGTCATTGTGGTGAACAACAATTCGTCTGATAAAACAGCGGAAAATGCAAAAAATACAGGGGCAACCGTGTTAATTGAAAACAAGCCTGGCTACGGTTACGCTTGTTTAAAAGGCATGGATTATATTGCTCAGCAAACGCAAGAGCCCGATATTGTTGTATTTTTGGATGGTGATTATTCTGACTATCCCGAACAACTTACCGAAATTGTGGCTCCAATTATTTATAAAGACATAGATTTTGTGATTGGAGCAAGAGTTAAACAGTTAAGGGAAGCTGGTTCCATGACTCCTCAACAAGTTTTTGGAAATTGGTTAGCCACTTTTTTAATGAAATGGTTTTTTCGTTCTAATTTTACCGATTTAGGCCCTTTTAGAGCCATAAAATATAAAAAATTACTTGCACTTAATATGCAAGACAAAACATACGGCTGGACGGTAGAAATGCAACTCAAAGCATTGAAACAAAAAATGAGTTATGTAGAAATACCCGTAAAATACAAAAACCGAATAGGCGTATCAAAAGTTTCGGGAACGGTTAAAGGTTCAGTTATGGCAGGAATAAAAATATTGAGTTGGATTTTTAAATACAGTTTTAAATAAATGGTAATAGCAACCATCATCATTATTATATACACATTAGCTTTGCTGCTTATCTTTTTTTATGCATTGGCTCAGCTCAATTTGTTGTTTAATTACATCAAACAAAAAAAAGAAACTAAACATCAGCCCAAACCTGATTTATCTGTATTCAAAGAATTACCATTGGTTACCATTCAACTTCCGGTTTATAACGAGATGTATGTAATGGAGCGTTTGCTCAACAATATTGCTCAAATAGATTATCCAAAAGATAAATTGGAAATACAAGTGTTAGATGATTCTACCGATGAATCTTTAGAAAGCACTAAAAAACAAATTGAGGAACTGCAAAAATCAGGATTAGACATTCAGCACATTACTAGAAAAGACAGAAAAAACTTTAAAGCGGGTGCATTAAAAGAAGGACTAACAACAGCGAAAGGTGAATTTATTGCCATTTTCGATGCTGATTTTCTCCCACAAAAAGATTGGTTAAAATTAACCCTCCCTTATTTTATTGATGAAAAAATTGGTGTGGTGCAAACCCGTTGGGGACATTTGAATAAAGATTACTCTTTACTTACCAAAGTACAAGCCTTTGCATTGGATTTACATTTCACCCTAGAACAAGTGGGAAGAAACAGTCAGCAGCATTTTATCAATTTTAATGGAACAGCTGGAGTTTGGCGAAAAAGTTGCATTTTAGATGCTGGAAATTGGCAAGGCGACACCCTTACCGAAGATTTAGATTTAAGTTACAGGGCTCAACTCAAGAGCTGGAAATTCAAATACTTAGAAGATGTAGAAACGCCAGCCGAATTGCCAATTGTTATTAGTGCAGCTCGTTCGCAGCAATTTAGGTGGAACAAGGGTGGTGCTGAAAACTTTCAAAAAATGATTAAGAAAGTTTTTTCAGCTAACAACATTCCACTAAAAACAAAATGGCATGCAGCTTTTCATTTACTTAACAGCACCATGTTTTTCCCCATTTTAATTATTGCCTTACTGAGCGTTCCTGTTTTATACATTAAAGTCAATTTCCCTGAGTTTAAGTTTATGTTTTACCTCATGACTTTTTTTCTGATGAGTACGCTTATTTTCTTTTGTTGTTATTGGGAAATGTTTAGACAAATTTATGGTGGTGGTTGGAAAAAGTTTTTTGTATTTATTGGTCAGTTTTTTGCCTTTTTTTCTATTGCTATGGGGTTTTCATGGAACAATACCGTTGCCATTTTAGAAGGTCATTTGGGTAAAAAAAGTGCATTTATTCGTACGCCTAAATTCAATATCAATTCTATTTCCGATAAATGGACGGGCAACAAATACATTTCCAATAAAATTTCGTTTAACACCATTATAGAAGGAGTATTGATGCTCTATTTTGCTTTTGGCTTATACAGTGCATTTATTGTAAATTCCGAAGAACAAGAATTCGGTATGTTTCCTTTTCATTTGATGTTGTTTGCAGGTTTTGCGTATGTATTTTTTAGCTCTATTTTTAGTCGTGCTAAATGAAGTTAATATCAACGATAAAGAAAAATTCCCTTTTATTTTATGCCTTAATTGGTTTAAGCACCATTCTCTATTTTGTGTTTGCTTATCATACCCAGCGAGCTGATTTTGCTAGTATTTTTGTTATTTATACTACTTTGTTTTTGTTGTTTGCTGGAATATATCAAACACAAAAAGATCGTTTTTTAACCTTAGCTGGTATTGGGGTTTTGTTCCGAATTATTTCTATTGTTGCCATTCCTAATTTATCGCAAGATTTTTATCGGTTTATTTGGGATGGAAGAATGCTTCTAAATGGAATTAATCCTTATTTATTTACCCCTGAATCGTTTATTCAAAGTGGAGAATTACCCATAAACCAAGCCCAAGCACTTTACCATGGAATGGGACAGTTAAACGGTAGCAATTTTACCAATTATCCCCCTATCAATCAACTTTGTTTTGTGTTGGCAAATATAGTTGGTACTAATTCTATTTTAGGAAGTGTGATAGGGATGCGTTTCGAAATTATTTTAGCTGATATTGGGATATTGTATTTCGGGAAAAAGTTACTGGAAAAACTTCATTTGCCAGTTTCGGCTATTTTCGGCTATTTTTTAAACCCCTTTATTATTATTGAATTAACAGGCAACTTACATTTTGAAGGGGTGATGCTCTTTTTTTTAGTCTGGTCGTTGTACCTTTTGCACACCAAAAAATGGAAATGGGCGGCAATAGTATTGGCACTTTCTATTTCGGTAAAGCTCATTCCTTTAATATTCTTGCCTTTGTTTTACCAACGATTTAAACTTAAACAACTGCTAGTTTTTTATGGAATTACACTCACTACTATTGTGCTGCTTTTCATTCCTTTTTTTAACACAGCTTTTTTGACTAATTATTCTCAAAGCGTTGGTTTATGGTTTAAATCTTTCGAATTTAATGCAAGTTTTTATTATATAGCAAGAGCAATTGGTTATTGGATAAGCGGTTACAACCAAATTGCTGTAATTGGCAAAATAATTCCTTTAGTGGTTATTTTAATTGTTTTAATCCTGACATTCTTTCGTGAAAACAAAACTCCCGTTCAACTCATAACTGCGATGTTGTTAAGTTTGAGTGTTTATTTCTTTTTAAGCACAACCATTCATCCTTGGTATGTTGCTTCGTTGGTTTTGTTAGGTGTATTTACTAAATATAGATTTGCTTTAGTGTGGAGTTTTGCTGTTATTTTAAGTTATTCAGCCTATTCAAATAATCAATTTAACGAAAATTTGTGTTTGGTTGGATTGGAGTACTTGTTGGTAATAGGGTGGTTTGTTTGGGAAGTGTTTAATAGAAAAAAAACTTTTTATAAAAATTTGTAAGGAAATAAAAACATTTCGTCTGTTCCCAAACAAATTAAAACCATAAAAAGATAAAATGATGATATTTACAAAAAATACGTTATCCAACAATCTTCATTTTTAATTGAAAATAGTGTTATGGCAAAAATTCAAATTATACAACCAGAAGAAGCAACAGGTCGCCTTAAAGAAATTTATAACGATTTAATTGGTAAAAGAGGTAAGTTAGCTGAGGTTCATAAAATTCAGAGCTTAAGACCTGAAAGCATTGTAAAACATATTGACCTTTACATGGAAATTATGTTTTCAAAATCAGAACTTTCTCGTGCCGAAAGAGAGATGATAGCTGTAGTTGTTTCTGCTGCCAATAATTGTTACTATTGCCAAATACATCATGCTGAAGCATTAAACAACTATTGGAAAGACCAAGAAAAGGTTGAATTATTTAGATTAAATTATTCTTCTGTAAAACTTTCTGAAAAAGAACTAGCTCTTTGTGATTATGCAAAAAGATTAACGCTTTTTCCTTCTGAAGATTTTGGCTTGGTTGAAAAATTGAAATTGGTTGGATGTTCTGATCAAGCTATTTTAGATGCTACACTAGTTATTGCTTATTTCAATTTTGTTAATAGAATTGTGCTTTCGCTTGGTGTTACGTTAGAAGAAAATGCAGGAGGATTTAAATATTAAATATATGAATCTTTTAAACCTTTCATGCAAAAAAGCAACCGAAATGGTGGAGCAAGAAAAGATGGAATCCCTTACTTTTATTAACAAATTAAAACTAGAACTCCATTTATCAGTTTGTAAACCTTGTCAAGGCTACCAAAAACAAAGTCAACTGATAGCTGATTTTTTTAGCAAAGAAAATCATAATGATGAATTTGAAAAAATACATTATAGGGGTAGCAAATAAAGCCAAAAATATCACGAATTTTAAAGTGTTAAAAAGCGGTCAAACTATCGAATCTTCAACAATTTGGAAAAAGTTTGCCGAAAAAGAAATACAGGAAATTAAAGCCGCATTATAAGTATGGAGTTAATTTTTATTTACAATGCAAAATCGGGAGCAATTAACTCTCTTTTCGATTTTTCTCATAAATTGGTCTCTCCCTCTACTTATAGTTGCTCTTTATGCTCCATCACTTACGGAAATTTTGGGATGAAAAAAGAATGGAAGGTCTTTTTAGCGAATTTTGATGGAAAAGTTACCTTTTTATACAAAAATCAGCTTCAGAAAATAAAATATACGCCAAAAAAACTACCTTGCATATTACTTAAAAGTAATCAAGAAAATTTACAAGAAATAATTTCTGCTGCTGAGTTGAACAGTTTTTCTACCCTTTCAGAATTGATTGTTGAACTGAAAATGAAATTATCCTCTTTTTTATAAATTCTTAATAAACTTTTGTAAGGAATATAATTTAATAACGACTAATCTTTTAAACTTTAGCAATTATGGCAAACAACTATTACGACTCATCCGATTTAAAAAAATTTGGTGAAATAACCGAATGGAGCGAAGAACTAGGAAATAAGTTTTTCGAGTATTACGGTAAAGTATTTGAAGAAGGAGCTTTATCTGCTCGTGAAAAATCCTTAATTGCCTTAGCAGTTTCGCATGTGGTGCATTGTCCGTACTGCATAGATGCTTATACCAAAGACGGTTTGCAACGAGGCATCACCAAAGAAGAAATGATGGAAGCAGTACATGTTGGAGCAGCTATTCAAAGTGGTGCAACCTTAGTACATGGTGTTCAAATGATGAATAAACACAAAAAACTTTCGATGTAATTTATGGCTGCTAAATCCTTACATGCAAGAAAAAACAACCTTTCTGAACCCAACGAACAATTGCGGTTTCTTTCCAATGGTATTTTTGCCGATGGAAAATTACCTTCGTTTGCCGAAAAATTGAAAACAAGCGAACAATTTCCGCTAAAACCTAACACCATAGAAATTTTGCAAATCAATGTGGGTTATATGTGCAATCAGGTTTGTGCCCATTGCCATGTAGATGCTGGTCCCGACCGTAAAGAAATTATGACGCGTGAAACCATGCAGCAATGTTTAGATGTAATAAAAAATACCGAAGCGCATACACTCGATTTAACAGGTGGAGCCCCAGAAATGAACCCAAATTTTAGATGGTTTGTTGAGGAGGCTTCCAAAATTGGCGTTAAAGATTTTATTGTTCGTAGCAATTTAACCATTATACGTTCCAACCCAAAGTATTACGATTTACCAGCGTTTTTCAAAAAACACAATATACATGTAGTCTCTTCCATGCCGCATTATACTCAGGATATGACCGATAGGCAAAGAGGTAGCGGTGTTTTTGAGCTATCAATAAAAGTCTTAGAAGAACTCAATGCTGTGGGTTATGGAAAAGAAGGTACTGGTTTACAACTCGATTTGGTGTATAACCCAACAGGGGCTTTTCTACCTGCCGACCAACAAGCTTTGGAAAACGATTTTAAAAAAGCCTTAAAACGGGATTTTAATATTGAGTTTAACAATTTATTTACCATCACCAATTTACCCATAAGCCGATTTTTGGAATTCTTAATTGCTTCCGACAATTACGAAGATTATATGTATGCATTGGTAGAGGCTTTTAATCCTGCTGCGGTGGCTAATGTGATGTGTAAAAATACCATTTCCGTAAGTTGGGATGGCTATTTGTATGATTGCGATTTTAACCAAATGTTAGATTTAAAAGTGGCAAGTAAAGTGCAGCACATTTCAGCATACAACGAAAAAGTGCTACAAAACAGAGGAATTATTACTTCGCAACATTGCTACGGTTGTAATGCCGGAGCAGGAAGTAGTTGCCAAGGAAGTGTGGTTTAGAAATGTTGAATATTGTATTTTAAATGTTAAATAATAAATTTACATAACTAAGAACGTTCTACTTTATGAACTTTAAACTAACCATACTATTATTCCTAATAACCATGCAACAAACAATGGCTCAAAACCCTGCATTTAAAAAAGTGTTAGACGAGCACATTGCTCAAACTGTTCCTGTTATTACAGTAGATTCATTAAACCAACACCTTGCTGAATTTACTGTTTTAGATGCTCGTGAAATAGAGGAATTTGAAGTAAGTCACATCAAAAAGGCTATTCATGTTGGATACAATAATTTTTCCATCAAAAAAGTAATTAAAGCAATTCCAACCAACCAACCCATTGTAGTTTACTGCTCTATCGGTTACCGAAGCGAAAAAATAGGCGAACAACTACAAAAGAAAGGTTATAAAGTGCATAATTTATACGGAGGAATTTTTTATTGGACTAACCAAGGATATGAAGTAGTAAATTCAACAAATAAAGCTACTAAAAAAGTGCATGGTTACGATAAAAATTGGGGGAAATGGCTCACTATATCGGAGGTAGTTTATGGAAAATAAAAACTTACTTATCGTTTTTGTAAAAAACATTCGACTTGGAAAAGTAAAAACACGTCTTGCCCAAACCATTGGTGATGAAAATGCTTTTTTAATCTATAAAGAATTGGTGAAAATTACCGAACAAGCTACCCAACAACTTCAAAACTGCACGATTCAAATTTATTTTTCTGATGTTATTATAGAGACGAAATGGAAAGACTGTGAAAAATTCATTCAAAAAGGAAATGATTTAGGCGAGAAAATGCAACATGCTTTTCAGCAAGGATTTGCGTTGGGATATGAAAAAATTGTTTTAATCGGTTCAGATTTACCTGATATTTCTGCAACCATTATTCAACAAGGTTTTGATGCTTTAGTCAACAACGACATTGTTTTTGGTCCTGCCGAAGATGGAGGTTATTACCTTGTAGGAATGAACAAATTGTATCCAACGATTTTCCAAAACAAACCTTGGAGCAATGAAGAATTATTATCCTTAACGCTAAAAGAATTATCGGATTACAACTTACAACTGCTTCCATTTTTTAACGATATCGATGTATATGAAGACCTAAAAAAACACCCTTCATTACTTCAATTGCTTGATAAACCTGAAACTTCTAACCTCAAACTTTAAATTTCAAACAACAATAAATGAGCTATTTAGAAACTACCAAAAATGTATATAAAGATGCCGCACTAACTCCTGATGTAGGTTTATGTTGCACCACCAATCCTATTTGGGAATTGCCCGGGTTAGCAATCCCAAAAATAATGCAGGAAATGAATTACGGTTGTGGAAGCACTGTTCATGCCAGAGATTTAACCAACAATCCAAAAATTTTATACGTTGGCGTTGGTGGCGGAATGGAATTATTGCAGTTTGCTTATTTCTCCAGACAAAATAGCGGAGTAGTGGGTGTTGATGTGGTAGATGAAATGCTGGAAGCTTCAAAGAAGAATTTTGTGGAAGCCGAAGAACTTAACCCTTGGTTTAAAAAAGAATTTGTTGATTTACGCAAAGGCGATGCACTCAACTTACCGTTAGAAGACAATAGTATAGATGTTGCTGCACAAAATTGTTTGTTCAATATTTTTAAAACAGAGGAATTAAAAAAAGCCATTGCCGAAATGTACCGAGTGCTCAAACCTCATGGCAGATTGGTAATGAGCGACCCTACATGCGAGCAACCCATGAAAGCAACACTAAGAAACGATGACCGATTAAGAGCCTTGTGTTTAAGTGGTAGCCTTCCCATTAAAGAATATGTAAAAATGCTTACTGATGCTGGTTTTGGCACCATAGAAATTAGAGCCAGAAAACCCTATAGAATTTTAGCACCCAGCCATTATCCAACTGATGAAATCATTTACATTGAATCTATTGAAGTTGCAGCCATAAAAGACCCTATGCCCGAAGATGGTCCTTGTGTTTTTACAGGTAAAACCGCTATTTACTATGGAAATGAGGAATATTTTGATGATAAAAAAGGACATGTATTAATGCAAAATCAACCGTTGGCAGTTTGCGATAAAACTGCTCAAGCACTTGAAAAAATTAAAAGAAATGATATTTTTATCAGTAAATCCACTTTCCATTATGATGGTGGAGGGTGTTGTTAAATAAGTAATTAATATATAGACGGTAAATGTTCTTATTCGATAAAAAATGATAGATAACTACATTGAAATAATTACCAATTCGTACTCGGGTTATTGGAATTACCTGAAAAACGAAATCTTGCTCAAAAACTCGTGGGATAATTACTTCTATGGCTTAATTATTATATCTGTTGTGGTTTTTTTATTGGAATTGGCTTTCACGTGGCGGAAAAATCAACCCATTATTCGTAAAGATTTTTGGTTGGATACCTTTTACATGTTTTTCAACTTTTTTTTATTGAATTTAATTGTTTTTATCGCTCTTTCTAATGTAGCCGAACAACTTTTTAACGACTTTTTAGGAATTTTCGGGTTAACCGTAAACAGCTTTCAACTTATTGATATTGATGCATTACCTAAAGTAATTGGACTGCTTATTTTCTTTGTTGTTAGTGATTTTGTGCAGTGGAACACCCACCGTTTACTTCATTACAGTAATTTTCTTTGGAATTTTCATAAAGTACACCACTCGGTAAAACAAATGGGGTTTGCTGCTCACCTTCGCTACCATTGGATGGAGCCTGTAATGTATAAATCATTACTGTACATTCCCATTGCTTTAATTGGTGGGTTTGACGCTCAAGATGTTGCCATTGTTCATTTTTTTGCCATTACCATTGGCCATCTTAATCATGCCAATATTGGCTGGGATTATGGTGTTTTTAGATATATATTGAACAACCCTAAAATGCACATCTGGCATCATGCCAAACAGCTTCCCGAAAACTTTAAAACCGGAGTAAATTATGGCATTTCACTAAGTATTTGGGATTATCTTTTTAAAACTAATTACATTCCTCACAGCGGAAAAGACATCGAACTCGGCTTTGAAAATGACGAGCAATTTCCCACAGATTTTATCCATCAGGAATTATATCCGATAAAGAAAAGTTAAAGTGCTGGAAATAAAGCAAATTATATATAGAATGTTAGGCAGCGTTCTTATTAATTGACTGGATACTATCAAGTTCATCTTTCTTATTATTCC
>CAYRAD010000018.1:0-15193 GCA_964422135.1 uncultured Vicingus sp. | reverse complement strand
GATTCTGATGAAAATAACATCGTTGGTATTGTTGGTTTATGAAATTTTAAATAAAAATTTCCCATTAGTTTCTGTGGCAAAGAATGAATAACAAAGGCATCAGCTTTACCTTTTTTATTAGCTGTTTTTGCAATAAATTCCATCACCTCTTTATCCATTATCACGTACTTATTGGATGTAAATAAATGAGGTAATTTTTTACCCTTACATAACCTTAAATAAGCACTAAATAATTCTTTTGCTTGTTCTAAATTTATTGAATCACAAGATAAAATATTGGTGTTTATTATACCATCTTCTCGAAGTGAAACAGTAGCAAAATCAAAATCAATCTTCGTTAAAATGTTGGTATTTGTAACTATTATCACTTTATAATGCAGATTATTTTAAGCCACAAAAATAAGTATGTATACGTATTTTATTCTACGTATTATTACGTAAAATGAAATTCTAAGTAACTTTTTAAATAATATAATACTGCTTTTATTGTCACTCATTATGCCTATAACTGACCATCGTCATACTTAATTTGTTTATAATATTTTATATTGCAAAATATAAAATTATCCTTAAAAAATAATAATAATGATAGAAATCAGAGGTCATGCAAGAGGAGGTCAGGGAATGGTTACGGCTTTTGAAATACTCGCCAAAATATTCAGTTATTCCGGTGAGTATAAAGTTCAGGCATTTCCATTTTTTGGCGTTGAAAGAACGGGTGCCCCCATTATGGCTTTTTTTCGAATAGCTAAAGAAGATATTTTAAATAAAAGTAACATTTACCATCCTGATATGGTGGTGGTTTTTGATGAAACTATTATTGATCTGGTTCCAGTATTTGACGGATTAAAAGAAAACGGAATCATCCTATTGAATACCGAAAAAGATTATTCCGAAAAAAAACAAAAAGAACAATCCATCTATACTGTTCCGGCGACAAAAATATCTTTAGAAAAAGGTTTGGGAAGTAAATCATTGCCCATTGTTAATGCTGCCATGATTGGTGCTATAATTAAAATTTTAGGTGCTGATATTAAGATGGCAGAAAAAATAATTAAAGAGAATGTCCCAACCAAACCGGAAGCTAATTTTGAAGCTAGTGTTATAGCATATAATAGTGTTAAAAATCTGAGTAAGGATAAGGAAACTGTTAATTTACTTAATCGAAAAAAAATTCAGGACAACAAAAGTAATGGTATCTCTGCTAACAAAAAAGGAGAGAAAAAACCGCTTCCTTACAAGGTATCCCCTTCATGGGATCAGCCCATGCATTTAAATAAAACGGGTAGTTGGAGAGTTGTAGCTCCCGAATATGTTACCAAAGAGCCACCTTGCAATGCGAATTGTCCTGCTGGAACCGATGTTCGGTTATTTGTTAAACAAGCCGGAGAGAAAAAGTTTGAAAAAGCATTTAAAACCATATACGAACACAATCCTTTTCCTTCAACTTGTGGGAGAGTTTGCCCTCATTTCTGTCAACAGAATTGTAACCGCGAAACACTAGATGAAAAATTGAATGTTGGTGCTATTGAACGCTATCTGGGCGATTTGGGAGTTAAGCAAAAAGTAGTAGCTAAAAAACTCAAGTATAAAAAGAAAATTGCTATTATAGGAGCTGGACCTGCAGGATTAACAGCTGCTCTACGATTAAGAAATGTCGGATACCCGGTTACTGTTTTCGAAGCCTTAAATAAAGCAGGTGGAATGATGAGAATTGGGATTCCTGAATTCAGATTACCACAAAATGTATTGGATAAAGAGATTGATCTTATTGTTCGTCAGGGAGTGGAGCTTGTTCTAAATAAAAAGGTTAAAATTAGCGAACTGGAAAAGGACTTTGATGCTGTAATTGTATCAACAGGTTCTCATTTTAGTTCCAATATGGGTGTTGCTAATGAAGAACTCGCTATCGAAGGCTTGGATTTTTTGAATGACTTTAAAATGAACGGAAATACTTTCGACATTAAAAAAGGAAATAAAATTGCCATAATTGGTGGAGGAAATACAGCTATAGATGTGGCAAGAACCAGTTTACGTTTAGGAGGAAAACCGACAATCTATTACCGAAGAACGCAACATGAAATGCCTGCTATTCCACATGAAATAGAAGAAGCACTGGATGAAGGTGTTAAAATTGAATTTTTAACCACTCCCACTGCAATTAAAAGTTCCGGAGAGTCGATTATACTTAACATGATAAAAATGGAATTAGGTAAGGCTGATGAATCCGGAAGGAAAAAACCAATTCCGGTAAAAGGCTCCGAAAAAGAGATAAAAGTTGATAAAGTGATTACTGCTATTGGACAGAAAAATGATCAGTTCGTATTTGATAAAAAAACTTCAATCCAACAGGGAAAACTAGATTATCAATTTCCAGTTTTCTGTGCTGGAGACATGGCCTGGGGTGGAACGGTAACAGAGGCCATTGGAAGTGGAAACGAGGTGGCAAAAGAAGTGCTGGCTTTTATGAATGGTTTGGAATACAAAAAAAAGAAAAGCCTTATGGAAGTTGTAAAACCTGAGGATATTAATTTCACGTATTATCTGCCTACAGCCAGCCATCATAATCCTATGAAAAAAGTAAAATCCCTATACCAAAATTTTGATGAGGTGGTACAAGGAATTACATCAGAGCAGATACTTGATGAATCAAACAGATGTCTGCACTGTGGAGATTGTTTTAGCTGTGGCAACTGTTTTAATTATTGTCCCGATTCTGCCATTTTTATTGACGAGAACAACAGGATAAGAATTAATTATGACTATTGCAAAGGCTGTGGTATCTGTTCGAACGAATGTCCCTGTTCAGCAATCGATCTTCACATGGGAGAATTAACAGAAGCTTAGAGAATAATAAAATGTTAGACTATGGATAGTACTGTAGAAAAAAAGAAAATCACAAAAGAAAAACCTAAATATCCCGATCATATACAAAAAGTGCTTAAGGGAAATTATGCCGCAGCTGAAGCAGCAAGATTATGTCGGGCAGGATTTATTCCGGCCTATCCCATCACACCCCAAACGACTATAATTGAGGAAATATCTGCTATGGTGGCTTCTAAAAAATTGGATGCTACATACATTAACATGGATAGCGAACATTCTGTATTTGCAGCAGCCATGGGAGCAGCAATTGCTGGAGAAAGGGTTTTTACGGCAACCAGTGGTCAAGGGTTGTTTTATTCTCATGAGGTATTGCACGCCATATCGCATTTCAGACTCCCTATGGTGGTTTGTAATGTAGGTCGGCCTTCCATTCCTTGGAATATTTGGTCAGACCAATCTGATTCTTTGTCGCAACGGGATACAGGCTGGATTCAACTTTATGGTGAGAGTTCACAAGAAGTATTGGATAGTATTATTATCGGATATCGAATCACAGAAAAACTGAACATTCCGGTAATGATTGTGTTAGATGCTTTTTATCAAAGCCATACCAGCGAAAACATGTGGATACCATCTGATAAATTGGTAGATAAATTTCTTCCACCAAAGAAAATGTCCGGAGATGAAATCGATACTCAACATCCTAAAGCTTTTGGTGGATTAGTTCCTCCCGACCATTATGAAAAATTCAACTACAAGTTTTGGGAAGATTTAAACAAAGTAGAAGATTTAATAACTACAACCGGAAAAGATTTTGAAAACCATTTTGAACGAAAATTTGCACCTGTAGAAGCCATTAACATTTCATCTAAAACAAAGATGATTTTAACCACAATGTCCACAATTACCACTACAGCAAGAGGAGTTTTGGAGAATCATCCTGAAGTAGGGATTTTAAAAATCAGATTAATTAGACCTTTCCCTAAAAAATCGGTTAAAAATGCATTAAAAAATATTTCTGATGACTGTATGATTGTAAACATTGATAGGAACTTCTTAGGAGCAACTGAAGGTGCTTTGATGCAGGAAATGAAAAGGGCACTTTACGGCTCCTCCTATCATATATCAGGTGTTTTTGCCGGATTGGGAGGAAAAGACATTTCACCTGAAACGATAGAAAATATTATTACAAAAAGTTTTGACGATCCTAAAGAAATCCGTTGGATTGATATGGAATAATAAAGCAGAAGAAGAACTAAAAAAATTAAAAGTTATGATGTTAAAAAATCCGGAAAAATTTTTAGTAAAAGAGGAAATGGTTCATTCAGGTGCTTTAAGTTGCCGTGGGTGCGGATGGACTTTACTGGTTAGACACCTTGCTGATATTTTAGGTGAAGATACGGTTTATGTTGTTCCTGCATGTTGCTTTTCCATTATTGCCGGACCTTATCCCTTAAACATGTTAAAAGGAAATATTGTACATACCTTGTTTGCAGCAGCTTCTGCAACTGCAACAGGAATAAGGGCTTCGTTAGACAGGCAAGGAAAACATGATACCAATGTAGTAGTAATGGCTGGTGATGGAGGTACTTTTGATATCGGATTACAATCGCTTTCCGGAGCAGCTTCGAGAGGTGAAAATATTCTGTACATCTGTAACAACAATGGAGCTTACATGAACACAGGAATACAAACCAGTACCGCAACTCCCTATGGTGCAATTACCACCACCAACCCCCAGGAAAATTATAAAACCACCTGGCCAAAAGACTTGATTGGTATCATTGCTGCACATAATATTCCATACATTGCAACAGCTTCTTTAGCTTTTTTGGATGATTATAGAAACAAAGTAAAAGCTGCAGTTAAGGAAAAAGGATTTCGATTAATTATGGTGGACGGCCCTTGTCCTCCTGGACATAAAACCGAACCTGCCAGCTCCATAGAATTAGCAAGATTGGCCGTAAATACCAATTTGTTTCCGTTATATGAAGTCAGACAAGGAAATTATCACATTAATTATCGTCCTGAAGAAAAAGTAAATGTAGAAGAATGCCTCAAAAAACAGGGAAGGTTCGCACATCTCTTTAAAAACAAAGAGCAGAAAATATTAGATGATATCCAGAATAAAACCGATACCAACTGGAAAAAGCTGGAAAAATTAGAAAAAATTAGTGCTTGCTAAAATTGATGAGCTAATATTTTTCAGAAATTGATACTGATGGATGCTTCAAAAAATTATATACCTCATTGTAGGTCTCTGATTCTATTTCGTCTGACAAAAAGATTCCACCATTATCTATCGTCCAAATGGCTTCTTTATAAATATTAGCATCTTCTCCTTTTATAATGACCCCCGAAGCACCTGCCTTTAACATTTCTCTCACATAATAAGTCGAGATAAAAGAAGAATTACTTAATATTTTAATGTCTTTATTAATTGCTCTTATATTATTTGTGGCTTCAATACCATCCATATTAGGCATGTTAATATCCATTAATACCACATCATAATTGTTTTGTGCAATTAATTGAAGTGCTTCATTTCCATCTGTAGCTTCAGCAACTATTTGTATATCGTTGTATTGAGATAATATTGTTTTTAACCCAGCTCGAATAAAATCTTTGTCATCAACAATTAACACTTTCACATTTTTCATTTTATATCTATTTAATTATAGTGTAAAGTTGAATATCTATTTAACTTCAAACAAGCGTGAAATAACTGATTTTACATACGTGTTTATGCTTAACAATGGTAGCCCTTAAATACGGATAAAGTTTATAGACCCATTCTACCAAATTATGCCAATAGTACTCCTAAATTTATCAGATTTTTAATGTATTTTGATAAAGTAGTTCTACTTCTCTCCTTGGTGGAGTATAAATTATTTCTCCTGGACGAAATTCACTTTGACCTTTAGCCTCTTTTTTGACACTTCTTTTCTTATTTTTTATTTATATTTGGCAAAACGTTCTTTAGGAAAAATTAAACGATAATTGCCGTGCAAATAATGTGCAAATGATAATTATCTTGTTTTTCTTATAACATCAAAATAAATATATGGGGATGTAGCTCAGCTGGCTAGAGTGCTTGACTGGCAGTCAAGAGGTCGTGGGTTCGAGTCCCATCTTCTCCACAATTTAAATACAGAGGCTTATAAGTCGCTGTATTTATTTATTACCTTTACTCACTATGAAATTTACCGAATTTAGTTTTGAACTTCAAGTTATTGAAGCACTTGATGCCATGGGGTTTGACACTCCAACACCAATTCAGGAACAAGCCGTTCCTGCAATTATGGAAGGCAAAGATGTAATTGCCTGTGCTCAAACAGGAACTGGAAAAACAGCAGCCTTTGTTCTCCCCATTTTAAATGCTATTTGTAAAAGGGGTAGCTCCGAGAAGGTTAGCACCATCGTTATTGTCCCTACCAGAGAATTGGCCATGCAAATCGACCAACAAGTAGAAGGACTGAGTTATTTTACCAATGCTACTTCCATTGCCATTTATGGTGGTGGTGATGGGCAAAGTTTTGAATCAGAAAAAAAAGCACTAACTACAGGTGCCGATATTGTAATTTGTACACCTGGTCGTTTTATTTCTCATTTAAGCATGGGTTATTTTGATACTTCCGGTGTGAAGCATTTTATTTTAGATGAAGCCGACCGGATGTTAGACATGGGATTTAATGAGGACATTACAAGAATAGCAGAGCAATTGCCAAAAGTAAGGCAAAATCTGATGTTTTCGGCAACCATGCCTCCTAAAATAAGACAATTGGCTAATCAACTGTTGAAAGATCCGATTACCATCAACATTGCCATTTCTAAACCCAACGAAGGAATTTTACAGGCGGCTTATTTGGTACACAACAACCAAAAAATTGAACTCATCAAAAATTTATTAAAAGGAAAAGACCATGATTTTATTTTGGTATTCTCTTCACGTAAAGCTTCTGTTAAAGAAATAACTGCTGCACTAAATAAACAAGGCCTACCTGCAAAAAGCATCCATTCTGACTTAAATCAACAAGAAAGGGAAGCCGTGTTACTGGATTTTAAAAATAAAAAAATTCGCTTGTTGGTAGCCACCGATGTTCTTTCGCGAGGAATTGACATTCAGGGAATTAACCTGGTTATTAATTACGACATACCAAGTGATGCAGAAGATTATGTGCACAGAATTGGAAGAACTGCCAGAGGTGATGATACTGGTGTTGCCATAACTTTTATCAATGCCGATGAATGTTATAATTTTTCTAAAATTGAGAAGTTAATTGGAAAAGAAGTTCATAAATTAGCATTGCCTGAGGGATTTGCTGAAGGTCCGAAATACGACACTTCTTATAAAAAACCCTTTAAAGGCAAAAAAAACTTTGGTAAAAAGAGAAATTGGAGTAAGAAACCAGCTAAGTAATTGAAAAAATGTCAAGAAGAAAATTTTTAAAAACCAGTGCATTGGGTGTTGGAGGAATTTTATTAGCAAATTGCACAACGCCTACCCCGAAAGATGAAATCCAATCTACTGATAAAAAAGAATTAACTAAGTCTCCCCTTCGGGGAGATGCCGAAGGCAGAGGGGCTATAAATAAACCTATCGTAGTTTCTACATGGAATCACGGTTTGGCAGCTAACGATGCTGCTTGGGAAATTTTAAACTCCAACGGAAATGCCTTAGATGCTGTAGAAAATGGTGTAAAAGTTACCGAATCGGATGCTACGAACAGAAGTGTTGGTTTGGGTGGTTTACCCGACAGAGATGGTCACGTAACACTGGATGCCTGCATCATGAACCACGAAAATGAATGTGGTGCCGTGGCCTTTTTAACCGACATTGAACATCCTATTTCTGTTGCCAGAAAAGTGATGGAAGAAACGCCTCATGTGTTAATTGTTGGAGAAGGAGCTTATGAATTTGCCATTGCTCAGGGGTTTCCAAAAAAAGATTTACTGACTCCCGAAGCTAAAGAAGAATGGTTAAAATGGAAAAAAACACAGGAGCAAAAAAAGCCTGCCATCAATTCAGAAAACCACGATACAATTGGTATGTTAGCGATAGATGAAGCTGGAAATATTTCCGGAGCATGTACCACAAGTGGTTGGGCATATAAATTACACGGCCGAGTTGGCGATTCACCCATTATTGGTGCCGGACTTTTTGTAGATAATGAAGTAGGTGGAGCTTGTGCTACTGGTATGGGAGAAGCTGTTATTCGTATTGCTGGAAGCCATACCGTTGTTGAATTGATGCGACAAGGAAAATCACCACAAGAGGCTTGTAAAGAAGCTGTAGAACGAATTATAAAAAAACACAAAAATTTGGAAGGATTACAAGTCGGCTTTTTAGCGATGAATAAAAATGGTGAAGTTGGAGCACACAGCGTTTATGCAGGATTTAATTATGCATTAAAAGACAAAGAAAATAACCAAATGGTAGATGCTGGCTATGAAATGGAATGGTAGATAAAACTTATTTCAAGGCAATTAATTGAGCTGTTCTTTTCCCTCCTAATATAAAAATTGCTTTTGCTCTGGGAATTTTGTTTTTGTGTAAAGAATTTTCATCAACCTGTATATAACAAGCTGCCATCGTATATGATTTTGATTTAGCATACCTTCCAGAGAATCCCGAAAAAAAATCATCCACAATTTTCTCTGCAAACCCTCTATAAGTATATGTTGGTACAGGGATTTTTAATTCACCGTTTTCTATTTCTTTTTGGGTGATTCTTTTTCCATAAAACAACTGTAAATCCGTTTCATCATCTGATTTGTCATAATAAAATCGCTTTCCAAATTGGTAATCGACCAACTGAGGCATACTCACCAATCCTTTTGACAATCCATTTTTAATGCCTAACTTTTTGAAAACATAAGGCAGAATTTTTGAAACCTTCGCATTGTTATTCTTGAGCTTTTTAAATTTAAAAACACTAAACTGTTTAACAAAATTATAAGCAGTAAGCTCAAGCTCAGATGAAAATTCAAGGTCAGACCTGTGACTTTTTCTTCTTCTTTCATTAATCATAAAAAAAACAGTTGCATTCAGTAATTCCTCATCTACATCAAAAGGAATTAACTCTTGCTCTGCAACACCGGTGCTAAAAAATGATTCAGAATTATCATAACTCGAAATAAAAGTATTTTGCTGAAGAAGATTGGTATCCAGGTTAGCTAAAAATTTATTAGTTTGGGTTAATCCAACACTCCATATTAACAATAATGCTATTGCTAAGCCATTTTTCATAAAAAGCTTTTTAGTTGTCCAATGGTAAGGTCTTTATTCGAAAACGTTTTTATTTTTATTTCCTTTTCACCTTTTTTCATTGCAGTAGTGAATGATTTAGCATCAATTAAACCTACTTTATCATCCTTTAACACCAACATAATAGCATTATTTCCTTTGGCGTCATAATAGGCTCTTTTTTGCCCCTGAAAGGTCATTACACTTGTACTCGATTTATCCACCACATATACCGTAAAAGGATTCACTACATTATTATCTTCATCAATTAGTTTTGCTAATAACCTTGCGGGTTGCTGCATCCTTCTGATTTGGTCACAATTATAAACCCCAAAACTCATTAAAGAAAAGCTTCTGCTAACCAGTATCTCCGACTCTAAACTAGCCCTGTTTTGCTCTGTGTAGCGGTTCTCATTTTGAAGCCTGGATTCATAATTAGCCAATAATTTATTGTATTTTTTATCTTCTCTTGCCCAACTCTTACCATTTCTTTTCATGGCATTATTATAAGCTTTGTATATCTGCTTGTTTCTTCTTTGTTCTGTTTCGGGATAGGTAGAATTTACTTTAGGATAAACTTGAAGAGAAATAGTATCATCAAACATAGCCATTGTCAACGTATAATTGTCATTTTCTGTATTAGGCTCAAGTTCTATATTTCGAATAAAAAGCGGGCAATCTTTTTTATAATATTTGTAATCTGATAAAAACTGTCCTCGATCTCTGTATTTATTGTAAGCACTTTTTAAAAAATCAGCTAATGAATCCATTCTATGTAAAGTTGACTCAACCTCATCCCCATCATATATCCAAATATATTTTCTTAATGTATTTAATTGAGCAAATGTTTTCCTAACATCTCTGTTATGGGAATAAACAGGTAATTTTTCAAAGGTCATTTGAAAACTTTTTAATTTTTTATTCTTTTTCACTTTATAATTAACCAAATCATAATATATCGGAGGCGGTTGAATCAATGAGCGTGTCAACACTGAAGACATAGATGCTGAGTCCATTAATTGAGACAAGCTTTTTGTGTCATTTGGATCCTGAATAATGTTGCCATCCTTTATTTCCCAGTTACCCGTTTGCTCATTAAAGGCATACATATTCATGGCGGGATCATTATTGTACGAACGCATGTTTACCTGAATTAAATTGGCGGGATTCGGAAATACTTCTTTTCCATTGTATGTAGCTCTAAACTCAATTTGCCCAGCTGAAGAAAAATTATACGATACTCCAGCAGAATCATAAGCCATTGGGATACCACTCACTAAAAAATCAACCGGATCAATAAATTCTCTGAAAGATACATCTACATTTCCTTCAATAACATTCCCATCTTCATCCACAAATGCATTAGCAGGTATATCCAACGTGGTTCCTGATTCCAATTTCAATAAAAATTTTTCATTGGCAGGTACTACGAATTCTTTTTTAGGAATATCCAATCCACTTATCGGAGGAGCTATAGTTTTAATAGATTCTTCTTTTACCGGTATTTCTTTATCAACAATAAAATCATCGTAAAAATCCCAATAAATGTCTAGCTTTTCATTACTTTTTTGAAGATCAGCAATTTCCTGAGGATTGATAATATTGTTCTTAAGATTTAATACCTCAAGTTTTTTTAGAGAAGCTATATTTTTAGGAATCTCTTGAATGTTGTTCCGCGTAAAATCAACTCTTCTCAGTTCATTAAAATTTGAAATATTGGACGGAATTTCCAATACACCACAAGCGATGATACTAATTTCGTTTACTGACTTCTTATTCAATTGTTCAAACAAATCATCAACATTAAGATTAGAACAATTTTTCATATTAATTGTACTTAATTTTTTAAGTTCAGCGATTTCATAAAAAGAAGATGAAATTTTACAATTATCCATCCTAATTTCTCTTAATGAAGCAAGTTGATCAAGTCCACTAGAAAATTTACTATTTTCAATTTCAAGAACTTGAATATTATTCTCAGCAAAAAGATAAAGTAAATTGTAAACATTGGAATTGACAATGGTTAAGTGCTTGAGCCCAGCTAATTTAATAGAACCTTTTGGTAGTGAACTTAGCTCAGACGATATAATTTTAAGGTGTTGAAGGTTTTTTAATTCCATCAGTTCAGGGTCAATTAATTTTAAACCTCCAATGGTAAGTTCTTCCAAACCATTTAAATACGAAAGTGTAAGAAAAACATCTTTTTGTTTAAGGCTATCATTATTCGCAATGTTAACCTCTTTAAGATGAGCACAATTAATTATCTTATTGTTGATGGCTACTAAATTGTTATTAGCAACATCTAATTTTTCCAATTGAGAGAGAAACTCAATTTCGTAGGGTAGATTTCTAAGTTTATTTTCGCTGATATCAATTATTTTTAAATTCACAAAATTGCTTATTTCGTGTGGTAAGTAATTAAGCGAACACCCTGAAAGATATAGTTCTTCTAAGCCTTTTGATGGTTTTAGTGCAATTAACAGTTGTTGTAATTGCAATCCTTTCTGGCCATCTAACTTCAGAACTTTTAAATTGGGTAGTTTCATTTCAGATTGAAATTCAACTATTCCACTTTTCGTTAAATCCAATTCCTTTAAATTAACCAACTCTGAAATATTAGCAGGGAGCACCTTTATTGATCGATCGTTTAATTTTAAAGTGGTTACTTCTTCTGGATTTTCAAATGCTTTTTCTAAACTGTAGAAATTACCTTGATGGTGCTGAGCTAATATCATTTGAGAAGACAAAATGAAAATAAAAGCTAGAATACGGATCGTTTTTTTCATGGTCAAAAGTTTTAGTTCTCGAATAGGCAATAATTATGCCGCGTAAAAAAATATGAGGCATATATAATATATAAACTCAAAATAGATACGATTTATTATTTCACAGCCTTTTTATCACTATTTCATGTCACTATAATCAAAGTTCTATTCCCTGCTTATAAGATAATTGTAATATATTTGAGCTATGAAAAAATTAGCTCCGATTTTCATTTCCACTATCTATTTATTGCTAATCAATATATTTTTTTCTTGTAAAAGCGAAACTCAACAAACAGCAAGTCAGCTCAACTATCGGAAAGACAGCACGCTTCAACTTATTCCTCAACCCAAGGAACTTATCATACAAAACGGATTTTTTACAATTAACAAAAACACAACGATTACAGCTTTTCCCGACACTAAAAATGAAGCAGAATATTTAAAAAAATTAATCGAAGCATCTTCTAACTTTAAAATAACAATCAACTACAAAGACAGCCTTTCTTTTAATGAAGCTCCCAACACCATCTTATTGTTTAACCAACAACAAGTTAATGGAGAAGAAGCTTACAAGCTAAACATTTCTGAAAATTCCATTAGCATTTTAGCTATGACTAACACTGGTGTGATGCGTGGCATTCAAACCCTCCGACAATTATTTGTTGATGAGTTTCATGCAAAAGAAAAACGAGCTGCTTGGTACTTGCCTTGCTTATCAATTAAGGACAGCCCTAAATTTAAACACCGAGGGTTATTGCTGGATTGTTGTCGGCATTTTTATAGTAAAGAGGTGGTAAAAAAGTACATCGACCTCTTGGCTCTGTATAAAATGAATGTGTTGCATTGGCACTTAACCGAAGACCAAGGTTGGAGAATTGAAATTGATAAATATCCAAAACTGACTGAAGTTGGTGCCTGGAGAACAGAAGAAAACGGAGAAAAATATGGTGGCTTTTATACCAAAGCAGAAATAAAAGAAATTGTTGCTTATGCTCAAGAACGACACATTACTGTAATTCCAGAAATAGAATTACCGGGACATTCTCAAGCAGCAATAGCAGCTTATCCCTATTTATCTTGTACTGGTAAACAAGTTGAAGTAGACAACGATTGGGGTGTTTTTAAGGATATTTATTGTGCCGGTAACGACAGCGTATTTACTTTTTTAGAAGACGTATTAACCGAAGTAATGGAATTGTTTCCTTCCCAGTACATTCATGTTGGTGGCGATGAAGCCCCCAAATATCGATGGGAACATTGTCCTAAATGTCAAAAACGAATTAAGGATGAAGGTTTAAAAGATGAACATGAATTACAAAGTTATTTCATTTCTCGTATTGAGAAATTTTTAAACAAAAATGGAAAACAATTAATTGGGTGGGATGAAATTTTAGAAGGTGGCCTTTCCGAAAATGCAACCGTTCAAAGCTGGCGAGGCATGGATGGCGGAATTGCAGCAGCCAATTCTGGTCACGAAGCGATTATGTCACCCACAAGTCATTGTTATTTCGATTACGATTTAAAAGCAATTGACCTAGAAAAAGTGTACAACTTCAACCCTATTCCCGACAGTTTAGCCCCCGACAAACAACATTTTATTATTGGTGGTGAATGTAACATGTGGACAGAACATGTGCCTGACGAAAACAATTTAGATAGCAAAGTATTTCCGCGAATGTTAGCCATGAGTGAAGTGTTGTGGAGTTATCCTGAGAAAAGAGATTACGAAGAATTTTATAACCGGGTACAAGTTCATTATCCGATACTAAAAAACATGAATGTGAATTATGGCTTAGAAAACAATCCTGCAACCATAAATACCGAAATTAAAAATGGACAGGTAATTATAACGCCTGAAGCTGGAAATAAAGACATTACTCTTTCTGGTTTTTGGGATTATAGTTTTAAGAACGGTCAAGAAAAAATAAACCCTAACAAAAAAGAACTTGTACTTGAAAAATCTGGCACATTATATATTCAAGCTATGAAAGGTAATAATGAATATGGCGAAGTAATTAGACAACACTTTGAGTATCACCAAGCACTAACTAAACAAGTAACATACAATACCGAATTTGACCAATGGTACACGGCAGGTGGAGAATTCGGATTGGTGGATGGAAAGATTGGAACTACCGATTTTAGAGATGGCAACTGGCAAGGATTCTGGGGGAAAGATGTAGATGTGATTATTGACTTAGAAGAAGAAAAATACATTAGTGAAGTAGCTGCCAACTTCTATCAGTACAACAATGCTTGGATATTTTTTCCAACCCAAGTAGAATTTGCTATTTCTAAAGATGGAAAACAGTATGAAAATGTACCAACCCTAGCCAATGAAAATATGAAACCTGAGCAAAGAGGTAAATTAATAGAAACTTTCAGAACAGGTTTTGAACGGCAACAGATTCGTTATATTAAAGTAAAAGCCAAGAACATTAAAAAAGTACCAGACTGGCATGAAGCTGCCGGTTCGGATGCTTGGTTATTTATGGATGAAATAATAGTGAAATGATTTTTGAAATTTGTACAACAAACATAGATGGAGCTTTGGCTGCCGAAAAATATAATGCCAAAAGAATTGAATTGTGTTCTGCCCTGGAAGTGGGCGGATTAACTCCAAATTATGGATTAATTGAGCAATGTGTTCAGCAAACGAATGTAGAAGTGCATGTAATGATTAGGCATGTGCCAGGAGGATTTGTGTATGAAGATGAGGACATCGAAATTATGCAAAGCGACATTAACGCAGTGAAAAGAGCGAATGCCAGAGGAGTTGTTTTTGGCTGTTTAACAGATGATAATACCATTGACCTAAAACAAAACAAAAAGTTGCTAGAGCTGGCTAAAAGTTGTGGTTTGGAAACTACTTTTCATCGGGCTTTCGATTGTTGCGAAAATCCTTTTGTGGCTTTGGAGCAACTCATCGAGTTGGGTTTTGATCGCTTGTTAACTTCCGGCTTGCAAGACACCGCCATCGAAGGGATAGATTTGATAACTGCGTTGGTTTCTAAAGCAGATGGAAGAATACAAATTATGGCTGGAAGTGGTGTTAATGCTAGCAATGCAATTCAGTTGGCTAATGCCCGAGTAGATGCTTTGCATTTTACAGCTCAAACAATAACTCATCAAACCATTATAGGAATGGGTAGCAAACCGCTAACTGATGAGGAAAAAATAAAAGCAATAATATCATTATTCCCTTAATATCATCTAAAATGTCATTCTGAACAATATTTTACCTACGCTTTAGCGTTGAGTAAAATGCAGTGATGAATCTTTTTCCTTATTGCGTATAATTTAATAGATTCTTCACGTCATTTTGTTTCGTCAATAAATTGTCGACAAAATTTCG
>CAYRAD010000017.1:0-16089 GCA_964422135.1 uncultured Vicingus sp. | reverse complement strand
TTTCACAATGAGTTGTTGCACCACCAAGTGTTTCGTTGTCTATTTCTTCACCAATAGCTGCTTTTACTAAATAAGAACCTGCCAAAAAAATAGACCCTGTTTTATCTACAATCATTGCTTCATCACTCATAATAGGTAAATAAGCCCCTCCTGCAACGCAACTTCCCATAATGGCTGCAATTTGGATAACCCCCATTGAAGACATGATGGCGTTGTTCCTGAAAATTCTTCCAAAATTTTCCTTGTCCGGGAAAATCTCGTCCTGCATGGGTAAAAATACTCCGGCACTATCTACTAAATAAATAATAGGAAGCTTGTTTTCCATAGCTATCTCCTGAAACCTGAGGTTTTTCTTTCCTGTTATTGGAAACCATGCTCCTGCTTTAACAGTGGCATCATTGGCTACAACCAAACATTGTCTTCCACTTACATATCCCATCATACCTACAACTCCTCCTGCCGGACAACCACCATAATCCTTAAACATATCATAACCAGCAAATGAGCCAATTTCTAGACGTTCTGTATCTTTATCCAGTAAATAATCTATTCGTTCTCTTGCGGTAAGTTTTCCTAAACCGTGGTGTTTTTCAATTCTTTTTTTACCACCTCCCAAATAGATTTCTTCAAGCTTAGCGTTTAAATCACTTACTTTTAGCTTATTAATATCTTCGTTTTTATTGAATTTGATATCAACTTTTTTCCCCATACCTGCATTTTTTAGAGTTCCAAAGATAAATAAAAGAAGTAAAAACAGCTATTTTTATGAAATTGTATAACTTTTGCATCTACAAATTATATTAACTTGCATTTCATGGGTAAACATTTTTCTATTATTATAATATTTTTTATGCTTGTGTTGATTACTAAAGCACAAGACAATATTACTGTTATGGGAAAGATAACTGATGCAACTACTGGCTTACCTGTTGAGAATGCCCATGTAAAAGTTCTTCAGAAAAATATAATTACAAAATCGGGTGATGATGGTAATTATCAAATTACCTTTTATAAGACAAAATTGCAAACGTTAGTATTTTCTCACACCAGTTACGAGATAGCTTATGAACCCATTAGTTCAAAAAAGGATACTTTGCTTTTAAATATAAAACTTAAAATAAAAATTGTTGTACTTCCTGAATATACTAAAGGGGATAAAAATGTACCTGATCCGGTTTTTAGAAGTGTAAAAATCAGTATTGAAGATTATGAATTTTACGAGGATAAATTCTTATTTCTGGCTTATGGGAAACGTTTAAATAAGGATAGTGAAATTTACTTGGTGGATAAAAATGAGAACATTATCTCCAAACATTTTGTTCCAGGAGAGCCGGTTGAACTCTATTCTGATTATTTAGGTAACGTAAATCTGATTTGTAAAAATGCGGTTTACAGGATTGATATTCAGCATGATAAAATAGAAATATACGAACTCCCTTTGGACGAATTCACTCAGTTGATTAAACCTATTGTAGATACCTTGGAAGGAAGCTTTATATTTTCGGATTTCTTAAAACAGTTTCCCAGATTTAAATATTATGCCTTCAATCCAAAAGACACTTCGGTTCACGTTATCAAAGAAATTGTACATAAGGATATGGATTGGAGTTATAATTTTCAGTATTACTATTTGAATAATGCTGAGAAACAATTTGCTAAACGGATGGCTAAACGATTAAAAGGTTATGATAAGTTTGATGTGGCAGCATCTATGACAGGCTTTGCCAATAGTTTTTTATATGAACCGATTTATGCTCCTTTATTCGTGATAAATGATACTATTAATATTTTTGATCACTACCAAAATTGTATTTACAAGTTTGTTGATGATACTGTTCAAGTAGATTCAGTTCCCTTTACTTATCATCAGCCTAAAAAGAAATTCTCTTGGAAAAAGCAATTGATAATGGATGAAGTAAATGGGAAAATTTATGGTGTATTTTTAAGAAACGGATATTATTATTTAAAAGAAGTCAATAATAATACCGGTAAAGTGGTGGAAGAAAAAAAACTATACTATCAATATGTTTCCAAACTGAAAATTAAGGATGGTTATGTTTATTATACCTACAAACCTACTCAGACACTACAAAAGAAATTTCTGTACAAGGAGAGAATAGATTAATCCTCTATGCTTTTACAGGGAAATCGGTAAGGATGTCCAATAAAAAGTTCCAGAATTTCTCTACTGTCTTAATTTTTACTTTTTCATCAGGTGAATGAGGGTTTTTAATGGTTGGCCCAAATGAAACCATATCAACATTCGGATAATTTACACCTAAAATTCCACACTCCAAACCGGCATGACAGGCTAATATTTTAGGGCTTTCATTAAATTTAGCTTCATATTTAGTTTTCATCATGTCCACAATTTCTGAATGTGGATTGGGAGCCCAACCCGGATAAGAACCTCTGTGCTCAACTTTACAACCCATTAGTTTTAAGGCAGAAGCAACTGAATGAGCCACTTCCATTTTACCGGATTCGATTGAACTTCGTTGCAAACTTTGAGTAATAAATGTTCCGTTTTTCACAATAATTCGTGCTAATGAAGATGATGTTTCTACCAAACCTTCAATAGCTAAACTCATTTTAAATACACCGTTATGTATTGCTTGCAGAGCATTGGTAATATTATAGGTGTCTTCTAATGTCATTGTTTTAGAAGGCATGTCAGTTGCTTTTATGGTAATAATCGTTTCAGGATCTGAAATGGATAATTCATAAAGGATGTCTTTTTTTCTATTTTCAAATTCGGTTAAATAGTTATCATTCTCAACAGTAACTACAGCAAACGATTCTCTCGGAATAGCATTTCTTAAACTTCCTCCATCAATTTCGGCAATGCATAAATTATATTCTTCACAATCTACCATTAATCGGTTCATTATTTTATTGGCATTTCCTCTTTCTAAAATAATATCCATTCCGGAGTGTCCTCCTTTTAGTCCCTTTACTTCAATAATGTAGGCTTTGCCTTTTGCATCCTGCTCTTCATATTTATATTCAGAGTTGGTATCAATTCCTCCTGCACAACCAATCGAAAATTCATCATCATCTTCAGTATCAAGATTTAATAAAATATCTCCGTCTAACATACCTCCTTCTAAACCAAAAGCACCAGTCATCCCTGTTTCTTCATCAATGGTAAAAAGAGCTTCAAGAGCAGGGTGGGGAATATTTGTACTTTCCAGGATACTCATTATAGAAGCAACTCCAATTCCGTTATCAGCACCTAAAGTTGTTCCGTCAGCAATAACCCATTCGCCATCAATCAACATATTAATTCCCTGAGTATCAAAGTCAAAATCGGTTGCTGCATTTTTTTGGCAAACCATATCCAAATGGGATTGAAGAATAACACCTTTTCTGTTTTCCATTCCTGGTGTAGCTGGTTTCTTTATGATAACATTTCCTGTTTTATCTACTACTGTTTTCAAATCGAGATTTTCTCCAAAATTTTTAATAAAAGCTATCACGCGCTCTTCTTTTTTTGAAGGGCGAGGTACTTCATTTAATTTTGAGAAATTTTTCCATACAATCTGAGGTGCTAAATCTTTGATTTCCATAATGTCTTTGTTTTCTAAAAATTTAAGTTTGCTAAAGTAGGTGTGAAAGACTAATAATACAAATTAAAGGAGAGATTTTCTTTGAAGTTAAAATAATTAGTTATGTAATTCTTGGACTCCTTTTTAATCGAAATCTTTTGGAGAGATAAAATATTTATTAGTACCAATTCCACGGGTTATTTCATTCCAGTTTTCAATATTTAACTCAATCTTTACGATTCCAGAGCATGGAATGTTATCAATAAAATCATCAGTTAAATAATTTGATAGTAAAGTTATTCCGGGATTATGACCAATGATGGCTACATTATTATTTTTTTCAGGAAGTGAATTAACAAAAAATATCAGGTAATCTATTGTAGCCTCATAAATAGAAGAATCGAAAATGCAATTAACAAGGTTGTTTTGGGTTTCTTCAGCAAGAATTTTTTCAGTTGAAACAGTTCTTTCAGCTGTACTACATATAATAAGGTCTGGATTAAAACTTAGTTCATTTAATTTCTTCGCCATTAAATTTACTTCATTTTTCCCTTCATCGTTCAGAAGACGTTTAAAATCAGATAGATTTGGATTGCTCCTATCAGATTTTCCATGACGAATTAGATAAATTACCTTCATTTCTTCGACAAAACTATAAAAAATATCGACAAATATTTTTTCATACCGATAAAATTAGTATATTTGTAGATGAATCCAAAGAATTAGTCGACATGATTGTTTTAATCATATTATTAGTAGCCATTTTAGCGGTCATCTTGTTTTTAAGAGGAGAGGGAGATAGTTATGCTAGAGGAACGAACAAAAGATACACTAAAAAAAATACTAAATTATCTGATAAAAATTTCTTTTTATAGTTGAATATCCCTTAATACCATAGATAAGTTTTATGTTAAGAAAAGCCCCTCGAAGAAACATCTTCGGGGGGCTTTACCTTTCTAAACTAACTATAACTACTTATTTACTTTTATGAGAATTAAATTTAATTGTTCTACTTCGATTAAAGTCTCAAAGTAAGCATTCATCTTACCTTCTATCATTAACTTTTTTGCTTTGGTTTTTAACTCTAAATATCTTTTTCTTAGTTCTAACATGGTAATATAATTTAAAATTATAATAGTCAATTTACGTGCCAATTATTTTTAAAATGTGAAGCAAGCGTTAAAAAAAGTTAAAACTCGATAATAAACTTGGATGTGAATAAGATTTTGTATCTTTACTTTGGAATATGAAAAAGAATTTAATCTATATTACATTATTCTTTTTGGGCTCAGTCTCCTTTGTTTATGGACAACCTACCCAGAATACAGGAGATGAATATGTAATTGAAAAAGACGATTACGCTATTCCATTTGATTCTTTAAAAATAAAGGATAAAATGCATTATAGTTTTGCAATGGGTGCAGGTTTAGGTTATTCTAATAGCTATGGAAATTATTTTGAAACTTACTATAAGCCAACAATAAGTTACGATGTGTCACCTAAATTTTCTATAAATACGGGTATAGCATATGTTAATAGCTCCGTTCATAACTTACCGGTTATATCAGATTATAATTTTCAACTTTTTTCAGGAAATATTTCTCAGTATTACGCATTTGTTGGAGGTAAATATAAAGTAACTGAAAAATTGTCAGTTGGAGGATCTATTTTTTACGATTTTGCCAATTACAATGCTTTTGATGGTACTCAATTAGGTAAATCGTCAGGTTTTGACAATTTAGGCTATTCAGCTTATTTCCAATATAAAGTAACTGAAGGTTTATATATTGAGGGAGAGTTTAGGTACAATGACAAAAATCCTTACCATAGGCAATCTAGTTTCTTTTCAAATGGATTAATGGGAACAGAACATGATTTATTTGGTAGATAATCTCCTCTTCCAAAATATTTTCCATCTTGCTTAATATAATTACTAACTAATCTTAATTTCGCATTAAAGCAAGGTAAAATGTTAGTAGTACTTTCTCCAGCTAAAAAATTAAATTTAAACAAGCAGACTTTTGCAAAAAGTTCAACACCTCAATTTATGAATGAGGCTAAAAAGCTAATCATTGCTTTACGAAAATATAAACCGACTCAGTTAAGTAAATTAATGAGTATCAGTCCGGTATTGGCTGATTTGAACTTCGAAAGGTATCAGAGTTGGAATCCGGATCATACTGTTGCCAACTCAAAAACTGCTGTGTTTGCTTTTGATGGAGAAGCTTATTCAGGATTAAATGCTTCTTCTTTTTCTAAAAAAGAATTAGAATATGCCCAAGAACATTTAAGGATTTTATCAGGTTTGTATGGTGTATTAAAGCCATTAGATTTAATTCATGCTTACCGATTAGAAATGGGAACTAAACTGAAGTTGGGAAAGAAAAAGAACCTCTACGAATTTTGGGACGACAAAATAACCAATGAGATCAATAAAGTACTAGAACAACAAAAGGAAAAGATTTTGGTAAATCTGGCATCTAACGAATATTTTAAGACCATTAACAAGAAAAAGATTAAAGCTGAAATAATAACTCCAATTTTTAAGGATTTTAATAATGGGCAGTACAAAATGGTAATGGTTTATGCCAAAAAAGCTAGAGGTATGATGACTTCTTATATCTTAAAAAATCAAATAGAACAGGTGGAGGATTTAAAAGGCTTTGATGAAACTGGTTATTGTTTTAATGAAACTGCTTCAACAAAAAACGAATTGGTTTTTTATGGAGGGTAGATGGCAATTGGATAATTAGTAAATGTGGTAATGAATTATGGGTTTTTCAAATTGAATAAATGGATGAGATAGGACAAATATTGGAATTAGAGGCTTTAAAAATAACTCCACAGGGGGTTTATTTGATAACAGATGATGAAAAAGAAATACTGTTACCTAATAAGTACGTTCCTGCTGATTTGGAGATAGAAGATAAAATTGAGGTGTTCGTTTATACAGATTCAGAAGATCGGCCAATAGCAACTACTTTAGAGCCAAAAATAAAATTACACGAATGTGCTTATTTAAAAGCAGTTGATGTGAATAAGTATGGAGCATTTTTCGATTGGGGGATGGAAAAAGATTTATTGGTGCCTTTTTCTGAGCAGTTTTTGAAAATTGTTGCTGGAAAAAGATACATCATTTATTTATACAAAGATGAATTGACTAATCGTTTGGTAGGAACCACTAAGTTTGGAAAATTTATTAGGGAAAATAAGGTTTTAATAAAACCTGGAGACGAGGTAAATTTATTAGTGAGTGGTGAAACAGAAATTGGTTACAAAGTAATTGTAAACAACAGGCACTACGGAATGATCTATAAAAATGAGGCATTTAGAAAAATTCATATTGGTGATCAATTGAAAGGTTATTTGCAGCGGGTAAGAAAAGACAACAAAATGGACATTACCTTGAATAGTGCAAACTTGTCCGAAATAGAAATTTTGGCTAATAGAATTTTTGAACGTTTGTTAAAGGAAAAAGGAAAATTGAATTTTTCTGACAAAAGTGCACCTGAAGTCATATATGCTGAATTTCAGGTGAGTAAAAAATCATTCAGGCGTGCCATTGGTTTGTTGTATAGCGAACGAAAAATAACCATTACTCCTGAAAGTATTTCTATTGTAGAATAGAAATTAACTAAGAATTTTTTTGCTCAAAACCTGCAACAATTTCTTCCAAAGATTTCCCTTGTAATTTAATGGATTCTTTAGCGCTTTCTACAAAAGGATGGTTAGGGTATTTATCAATGAATTCCTGGTAGGTAATTTTTGCTAAAGAGTCTTCGTGTAGCATATCTCCAATTATCATGGCTTTATAAAATAAGGCTATTGGTGCTTTTTCATGTTTGGGATCTCTATCCAATAAATCATTAAAATATTTAATAGCCACATGAGGTTTGTTGAGTGCTTTAGCTAGTTCCCCTGCCTTAAATTGGTAATCTTTAGAGTCAGATTCGAAACTATGAAACCTGATGTATTCATCATAAGCGTTTAATAAACTTTCTGCATAAGTGGGATTAAAATTTAAACTGTCTTTATATAATAGGTTTGTGTATTTATTAATTTCAGCTACTCTTTCTTCAAAAGAATCTACAATGGTATCTTTTACTTCTGCATTTTCGATTTTTACATTTGATGAATCACCTGAGCAAGAATAAATTACAATGCTTAGCAAGAAAAAATAAACAAATTTTTTCATAAGATTAATGTTTAGCTTTTACCAAAGGAAATTTCATGCGATAATTTATTTTTATATTTCCTTTTGCAATATTGTTTAATTTGCCTTTTGTTAATCGTTTTTTTAGCGGGTTTATTTTATCTGTAAATAAAACGCCCTCTAAATGATCGTATTCGTGCTGAATGATTCTGGCAGGAATACCGTCTATTATCTCCTCTATTAATTCAAAGTTTTCGTTATAATACTCAATAACTATAACAGGTTTTCTACTCACAACTTCTCTAATTCCGGGTATGCTTAAACAACCTTCTTCAAATTTCCATTCTTCTCCTTTTTCTTCCAGGATAATTGGATTAATAAAAACACGCTTAAAACCTTCTAATTCGGGGTGTTCGTTTTCTTCATTAAATCCGCTAGCATCAATGATAAACAGGCGAATGGCTTTACCAATTTGTGGTGCAGCTAATCCGACTCCTTTAGCCGAATACATAGTTTCGAACATATCCTCAATAAGAATATCTAAATCAGGATAATCCTGATCGATTTCTTCTGTTTCCTTTCTTAACACAGGGTCTCCGTATGCAACAATAGGTAAATTCATAATGCAAAAATAATATTATTTTTTGTTCCTTTGTGAGTATTATTTAGAATCTATCTTCATAAGAAATATTTAGTTTTATGTAAGTTATTGTTAATCAGGTTAATTATTGAATTCATATGAGAAATTTTGTAATTGTTGTTATTTCCTTTTTTTTATTGAGTTGTGGAGAAGAACAAGTTAAACAGGAAATAAAGGTGAATGGTTTTGCTCAGGGAACAACTTATCATGTTAGCTATGTGAGTATGGATGGAATTGATTACCAGCGTGCTATAGATTCACTTTTAATCGAGGTTGATAATTCGATGTCAACTTACCAAAATAAGTCTATTATTTCTAAATTCAATCAGGCAGATTCCATTATGGAAGTTGACCAGTTATTTTTGGATGTATTGAACATTTCTAAAAAAGTTTATCAGGAATCAGATGGAGCTTTTGATCCGACTGTTGCACCTATTGTAAATGCCTGGGGATTTGGTTTCGAAAATATTAATAATACCGATAGTTCTACCATTGACAGCTTGTTGACTTTTGTTGGCTTGGATAAAATAAACATAATGGATAATTTGGTGATGAAGGAAAAGAAAGGAGTGATGCTCGATTTTAATGCCATAGCACAAGGTTATACAGTGGATGTGTTGTGTAAGATGTTAGAATTAAGAGGTATTAACAATTACATGGTTGAAGTTGGCGGTGAGTTAAAAGTCAGAGGAAATAACATAAATGATACCTTGTGGAGAATTGGTATTGATAAGCCATTGCCTGACTTGAAAGAGAGAGAATTGCAGGCAGTGGTTAATTTGGATAATAAGGCATTGGCAACATCAGGTAATTACCGGAAGTTTTATGAAAAAAACGGAATGAGGTATGCTCATACCATAAATCCAAAAACGTGTTATCCGGTACAACATAGTTTATTAAGTGCTACAGTGTTGGCTGATAATTGTGCTTTAGCAGATGCTTATGCAACAGTTTTTATGGTGGTGGGATTGGAAAAAAGCAAGGCTATTCTGGAAAGTAAAAAAGAGCTGGATGGTTTACTGATTTATAGCGATGAAAATAGCGAATTAAAGACTTATGTTACACCCAATTTGGATAACTACATTGAGTTAAATAGTGGAAAAAAATAGATGTAGGTATTAATTTTATCGTTGAACTTGTTTTTTAAAGAATAAATCATAAGCTTTGTATGTACAAAAACTAAAATGAAGGAAAGATGGAAGAAAAAGAAAACAATCAGAGAAGAGACAATAATAGAGAAAGAGAAGAAGTTTTCTCAAAAGCAGTTAGAGCAGGGAAGAGGACTTATTTTTTTGATGTGAAGGCTACCCGAGCTGAAGATTATTATCTTACAATTACAGAAAGTAAGAGAAGATTTAACAATGAAACTCAAAAGTTTTTCTTTGAAAAGCATAAGTTATTTTTGTACAAAGAAGATTTTGAGAAATTTACAAATGGTTTAGAAGAATCCATAGCAAAAATTAAAGAGTTGAAGAAAGAACAAGGAGATGAGGTAGTTGAAAAAGTAGCTTCAGATTTTACTGATGTAGAATTTGATGATTTGGGCGATAAAGCTAAAGCTGCCGAATAATTTAGTTATAAATATTTAGTACATAGGCTGCAAAATCTTGCAGCCTTTTTTATTTCTTCTTAAACGCATTAATGGCGTTACGAGTAAAATTGGATAATACCAGTTTTCCACTCATGGCGGCTCTTTCAGGTAATAGGGTATCCCAGTGTTCAGTTCCTTCCCAAAATATTTTCTTTAGCAATAACATGGCCTCAGGATTCGATTTAGCCAATTGATTGGCTAATTTCTCAATGGCTTCATCGAGTTCCTCAATCGTATCAAAAATAGCAGCATATAGCGATTTTTCTTTTGCCCATGTGGCACTGTACCATTCAGTAGCATTAATCGCCATCATGCTCATGGCAGAAGTTCCTATTTTACGTTCAACAGCAGGACCAACCACAAAAGGACCAATACCAATAGCCAATTCACTTAATTTTACGGAAGCAGCTTTAGTAGCCAGGCAATAGTCCACTGCACTCGCCATACCAACACCACCACCAACAGCTTTTCCTTGTACTCTTCCAATTATTAACTTCGGACATTTTCGGGCAGCATTAATAACATTGGCAAATCCTGAGAAAAATACTTTTCCGGTTTCAAAATCTTCTATGGAAATCAATTCATCAAAACTGGCACCACCGCAAAAAGCTTTTTCTCCTGCCGATTTTAGGATGATTACTTTAACATCATCATTTATACCTAATGTTGTTATTGTTTCAGCCAGTTTACTTAAAATCTTTCCGGGTAAGGAATTGCTTAAAGGATGAAAAAATTCGATGGTTGCAATTCCGTTTTCGCTGATTGATGAAGTTACTGTTCCCTGTTCTATTGCGTTCATATTTTTCAGTGTTGAGTTTTCAGTGTTAAGCTTTGAGTAAAATTTCACATTACTCAGAACTTTTTACTTACTACTAATTTATTTTTCTTCCGAAAAAGTCAATACATAACCGTTAACATCTACAATTGAAAACTCAATAGTATGATAAAATGTACTTTCTAATTCAGAAATTATTTCAACATTATTATTTGCAAGTTCTTCGTGTAATTCGGTAATTCTGTCCACCTTAATGTAAAATGTTAAACCTCCGCCCGGTTTCTCTCCCTTTAATCGAGGTAAATTGCTTCTCAAACTTTTAGCAGATTGAAACATGATGATTACATCATTTCTTTTCACCATTGCCCAATCAGGATGGCCCGTATCAGGAATAGTTCTTAGTAATGTAAAGCCTAACAAATCGGTATAGTATTCAATAGATTCTTCAACATCGTTTACCATTAGGTTGGGGGTGAGTGATTTTAGCATAATTTATCTTTGATTTTTAAATTTTATCATTGTTAATATTGTTGCCAAAGCTACAGTTTCTCCTGTTTCATCATAAATATCTACCAAAAATTTTACAATACCTTTTTTAATATCTTCTCCTTTTCCCAATGGATTATCGGGAGTAGCTATTTTTCTTTCCTGTGAAATTTTTTCTTTGGCTGTAAAACGAACACCAATGGTCATTCCCGGGTAAACTGGTTTGGTAAACCTGCATTCTTCAATTCCGTAGTTTAACAAAACCGGACCTTTTTTTCCATCAACAAACAAACCTGCAGCTTTGGATAATATCCAGTAACCATGTGCAACATTCCTTTCAAAGATGGTTTCGTCTAACGAAGTAGCATCGACATGTGCATAAAAATGGTCGCCACTTACATTAGCAAAGTTAACGATGTCGGCATCGGTAACGGTATGTTTTCTAGTGATAACTGTTTCGCCAATTTCAATTTCTTCAAAATACTTTTGGAAAACATGTTTGTCGTATTCTACCTGCTTTGCACCGTATTGATATTGATTAGTAACTTTTGTAATCATAGTTGGAGAACCTTGTATGGCTGTTCGCTGCATGTAATGTAAAATACCGCGTTTTCCTCCCATTTCTTCTCCGCCACCGGCTCTTCCCGGTCCACCATGTGTTAACAATGGCATAGGAGATCCGTGTCCTGTGCTTTCTTTGGCACATTCGGCATTGAGGATCAATATTCGTCCATGCATGGAGGCTGTTCCCCATACAAATTCTTTAGCAATTTTACTATCATTAGTTATAATCGAACAAACCAGCGAACCTTTTCCCATGTTGGCCAGTTTTATGGCTTCTTCAACATCCCTATAAGGAATAATTGTGGAGACAGGACCAAAAGCTTCAATATTATGACAATCAATATTTTTAAAAGGGTCGTTGTTCAGGAACAAAATAGGAGAAAAGAAAGCTCCTTTATTCTTGTCGGCTCCGGTTACCTCAAATTTTTCCAAGTCACCGTAAACAATTTCCTGCGATTTCCCCAGTTGTTCCACCTTCTCTTTTACTTCAACTACTTGTTCCTTTCCTGCCAATGAACCCATTCTTACTCCTTCAATAGCTGGGTCTCCAATAATGGTCTTTGCTAAGCGTTGTCCTAAAGCTATTTGTACATCTTCAACTAATTTTTTGGGAACTATTATTCTTCTGATGGCTGTACATTTTTGTCCGGCTTTCACCGTCATCTCTTTTTGAACTTCTTTGATGAAAAGATCAAACTCATCGGTTCCGGGAACAGCATCTTCTCCTAAAATGCTTGAGTTTAACGAGTCAGCTTCCATGTTAAAAGGAACGGCTTCTTCAATTAAACGGGGGTGTGATTTTAGCATTTTTCCTGTGGAAGCTGATCCAGTAAAGGTGACTACGTCTTCATTTTCTACGTAATCCAATATTCCGTTTGCCGAACCACTAATTAATTGCAAAGCACCTTCAGGTAAGATTTTTGAATCTATAATCTCTTTAACCATTACTTCAGTTAAATACGAAGTTATGGTTGCCGGTTTTACAATTGCCGGCACACCCGCCATAAAGTTGACTGCAATTTTCTCTAACATTCCCCAAATAGGGAAGTTAAATGCGTTGATATGTATGGCAACTCCTTTTTTAGGAACCATAATGTGATGACCGATAAAACTTCCTTCTTTAGACAGAGGAGCAACATCCCCTTCAACATAAAAGCTTTCATCACCAAATTGCCTTCTTAAACTGGCATTGGTAAATAAATTTCCTATACCACCTTCTATATCTATCCAGCTATCAATTTTTGTTGCACCGGTTTGTGCACTCGATGCATAGAATATTTTCTTAATACTTAATAAATGAAGTGCAAGTTTTTTTAGCATCAAACCTCTTTCTTGGAATGTCATTTTACGTAATGCAGGGCTACCAACATTTCTGGCATAATCCAGCATGGCTTCAAAATCTAATCCTTTACTACTTGCTGTGCCTATTTCTGTTCCTGTTATTGCATTGTAAAGTACTTTGCCATCGCCTTCCCCGTCAAACCATTTACCTTGTGCGTAACTTTTAATCTTCATAGTTGATATAATTATTTTTAAGGTTTCTAAATTAGTTGTATCTAAGCAATATAAAAAAAGAAAATATAAAAAAGATAGATTATTTAAAAATATGATTTCTAAATTTCAAGATAGGTTGCTCTATTATTAATGAAATAAAAATCCCAAGGCTTATCGTAAGAATGAAATATAAAACAATTGCTATGTGGGGACCAGCACCAAAAAAATAAATAAGTTTTTTTACAATTCCATGCCATAAATAAATGTTGTATGAATGTAAACCAATAAATCCAATTACTCTTAAAAGAGGATTGACCCATTTATTAGTAGAAAATTTTGAATACCAATTTTGATTAAAAGTGAATAATACAATAAAAGCAAAACCAATGTTCATTAAAATTATGCCATAGGCATTAAATAGATAATTTCCAATTTCAGAAATAAATGGAGGGGTTATTATGATTACAGAGACAATTAAAATGGGCAATAAGTATTTTTTTATAGTTTGATAAAAATTAGTGAAATAATAGAGATAAGAAAAAAGTACTCCCAACAAAATGTCATCTATCCTTAAATAAGGATGAATAAACCCCCAATAAATATCGTCTTGGTACAGATAGGCTTTATATCCTCTATAAATACATATAAACAACAAACAGGAAGTTAAAGTTAAAATTATTGCATTTTTTTTATTTAATAATTTAAATTTTAGTGTAATAAAAAGTAAAATTGCTAAGCTGATATAAAATTGTTCTTCTATGGCCAACGACCTTGTATGGGGATTTAATCCATGAAAATTAATTTGTACATAGCATAATTCTGCTACTAGATGTTTGAGATCCACCCATTGATGAGTGATAAAATAGTTAATAAGAACGAATGAAAATGTAAAGAGGTAAAAAGAAGAGAAAATTTTGATACTTCTTCTTATCATAAATCGTTTAAGGTTTATAGAATTTGATTTTTGATATTCTTTAAATAAGATGCTTGAAACCAAAAAACCACTCAAAACAAAAAATAGATCAACACCTATCCAACCTCCCTTATTTAAAAAGAATACATAATCTCCATGCCTAAATAGAACTAGTATTATAGCTATGCCCCTCAGTACATCTAGTCCTAGAATTCTCATTTAATATTAATACTTGTTTTGTGTTTTTATCATCATTGATTACAATATAGAAATCAAAAAGATGAATAGCGATTACTTAATTAAATCAATTAATCGTTCATGCAGTTCTTCAATTGCAATATTGTAGCTAATTCTTCCTTCTTTAGCAATTGAAATTTTCCCGGTTTCTTCGGATATGATAATGGCTAAAGCACTTGAAGTTTCAGTAATTCCAGCTGCAGCACGATGCCTTAAGCCAAAATGTGCAGGAAAGTTTTGATTTTCGGAAACTGGTAAAATGCACCTTGCAGCTACAATATGATTGTCTTCAATAATAACACCACCATCATGTAATGGACTGTTTTTAAAGAAAATAGATTCAAGCAAGGCAGAAGAAATAGTTGAATTTATTTTCTCTCCGGAAGCAGAATAGTATTTCAATTCTGATTTAAGGTCAAGAATGATTAAAGCTCCGGTTTTACTTTTAGAGAGGTTATTTGTCGCTAAAATAATCGGGGTAATGTTCAGTTTATCTTTATCATTTGCACCCAAATGAAGAATTCCCTGTAACCTTTTATTTTTTCGTCCTGAAAAAAAGCTGTTGTTTCCAATAATCAGTAAAAACCTTCTTATTTCCTGCTGAAATACAATAATTAAAGCTAAAACTCCAACGCCAATAAACTGACCAAGGATTTCACTCAGCAATTCCATTTGAAGTGCAGAAACTATTTTCCAGAATAGGTATATGGCTAAAATTCCCAAAAATATACGTATGGCAATAGTCCCCTTTACCAGTTTATACATCTGAAACATAAGAATAGCTACAAATAGAATATCAACGACATCTAACCATCGGAATGTTATAAAAAGTAAGCTGTTCAACATAATGTCAAATGTAGTATTTTAATTATTTATCATTACTTCTATTGGCAATATTTAACAATACCTCATAATATTCGTTACCTGTCATTTTTGACTTTAACCAGGAATAAAAAGCTATAGCTTGTAAGTCTTCCTGTTCGGATGGTGTTTTTACCAGAGTATTTTGGACTTCTTCCAGGAAGCTTTTATTCTTTAACAATTGTGGGGCATCAATAATTTCTTTAATGATATCCATATACTGGAAAACCCTACCATAAAGTGAATGATTGTGTAAATCGGCATAATTCCTTTCAAAAGACCGTATTCGGTTCAGAGTAATGTCAATATTTCCTAATTCATATTGAATCAAAATTTCCATGATGTTTTTCTTCAGTACCCATTCTCTTCCCATCTTCTTTTCCAACCAGTTGTCGGAATGATTTAATGTTTGCAGTAACATATTGGCATTTTTATATAATGCCTGATTAAAATAATAAACAGCCAGGTTTATTTTGATGTTCAATTGATCTTCGGTAGGTAACTTTTTGGTTGTTTGTTCATCAATATTTTTTAACAGCTCAATGGATTTTTTATTTTCACCGAGATAAGTATAGTTAGCTGCTTTGAGCATAATATATTTAAGAAAGAATTGATGGTAATAGGTTCGGTGATATTCCTGCATGCTTTCGTACATCATAAGCAGGTATTTGTTAGATTTTTCAAATTTTCTGTTTCGATAGAGAATGTGAGAAATCATGTAAAGCACATTAATCTTGTAAAAGTGATTTCTTTTGGAAAAGCCATGGTTGGCAATTAATTCTTTATAGGTATTGATAACATAAGGTTCGAACGAATAAAAATCTTTT
>CAYRAD010000016.1:5689-16111 GCA_964422135.1 uncultured Vicingus sp. | reverse complement strand
CAATACATAAACGGTAGTATTTTCCTAATAAAAGGGGAAAAATGATGTGTTTATGGAAATCTTATTTTTTTAGAAAAGCCAGAGTTCTCTCCAGAAGCATTTGTACATGTTCCGGAAATTGTGATTCGTTATATGGATGTGCTGCCCCAAAAGTATGTCCTGCACCTTCAATAATAAAAAGCTCTGAGGCAGGATTCCATTCATTTATCTTACGAGCCTCATTCACAGGAACAGCTTCATCGTTAGTTCCATGAATAATTAAATGAGGAATGGTTAAATTTTGTGCAACCCGGCTAATCGTAAAACGCTCTTTGTTCTGTAATGTATTCTCAGCCAACTGATAATACAAAGGCATTTGCTGATTGGTTCTTGCATTTTCGATATACATTACCCCATCTTTTTCCCATTGTTTTATTTGCTCTTCAGAGTACCTGTTAATCAAATCAGAAACAGCTGCCCAGGTTACTAATTTTTTAATCCTTTTATCTTCGTTAGCCGATAAAATGGAAATCCCTCCACCTCTACTGTGACCAATTAAATAAATTTGTTTTTTGTCAATTTCCGAATTTGGAAGGAGGTCACTTTTCTCTATCCAATCGATTACCGTTTTTAAATCATCCAGTTCAATGGAATAATTATTATTTCCAAAAGCCTCAAGATCTGGAAAATCGATTGGTTGTTCTATGGTTCCTCCATTGTGTGAAAAATTAAACTTCACAAAAGCAAATCCTTGCTCAATAAAGTATTCCATTATATGATTAAAATGCCCCCAGTCTTTAAATCCTTTAAATCCGTGTGCAAAAACTACAACCGGATGTGGTTTTTGAGTTGGTTGATAACCAAAATCCAACACAATGGGTCTACCATGTTTTCCTTCGATTACAATATTTTTTGCAATTAACATTTCTACATTTTATTAGGCACTTGCACTCCAAGCAATGCCATTGATGATTTTATGATTTTACCAATAGTCTCAGCTAAACTTAACCTAAAAGATAATTTCTCTAAATTTTCCTCTTTTAATATAGGGATGGTTTGATAAAAATTATTGAACTCTTTTACCAAATCATATATAAAATTAGCAATTAATGCGGGATTATAACTCGCTGCAGCTTCTTTTATTATTTGCGGATAATCTTTCAATTGTTTAATCAGTTCTTGTTCTTTGGCATTAATTTCAACGCTACTGTAATTTTTTGAGCATTCCATTTCTTCTGCTTTCATCAACAGCGACTGAATCCTTGCATGAGCATATTGAATAAAAGGGCCAGTATTTCCGTTTAGGTCAATCGATTCTACCGGATTAAAAATCATTCCTTTTTTAGGGTCAACTTTTAGTAAAAAATATTTTAATCCGCCCAAACCAATAGTTGCATAAAGTTTTTCTTTTTCAACATCACTCATCCCCTCTATCTGTCCTCTGTCCTTCGTCATTTCCCGAGCATCGTTTACAATCATTTCCATCAGGTCATCAGCATCCACCACAGTTCCTTCTCTCGATTTCATTTTTCCTTCAGGCAACTCAATCATCCCATAAGAAAGGTGATAACAACCTTCTGCCCAACTGTAGCCCAATTTTTTAAGAATGGAAAACAAGACCTTAAAATGGTGGTTTTGCTCGTTGCCCACGGTATAGATCATTCCGCTTAAGTCAGGATGTTTTTTAAAACGTTCAATAGCTGTTCCAATATCCTGAGTCATATAAACAGAAGTTCCGTCCGAACGCAATAATAGTTTGTCGTCCATTTTTTCAGCACTCAAATCACACCAAACCGAACCATCCTCTTTCTGGTATAAAACACCATCAGTCAAGCCTTTTTCCACCACATCCTTTCCCAATAAATAAGTATCTGATTCGTAATACAGCTCATCAAAATCTACTCCCATTGTTTTATATGTAGCATCAAATCCATCATAAACCCAGCCGTTCATTTTTGCCCACAAATTTCTAACATCTTCATCTCCTTGCTCCCATTTTTGAAGCATTTCAATGGTTTCGGTCATTAAAGGAGTTGACTTCTCAGCAATATCTTTGGGAACACCTTGATCTATTTCTTTCTCAATTTGTTTCTTTTGCTCCTGATCAAATCTAACATAATACTTCCCTACCAAATGGTCACCTTTCATTCCTGAACTTTCGGGAGTTTCTCCATTGCCAAACTTTTGCCAGGCCAGCATACTTTTACAAATGTGTATTCCACGATTATTAATAATTTGTGTTTTTACCACTTTATATCCGTTAGCTTTTAAAATTTCAGCCACCGAATAGCCTAAAAAATTGTTTCGTAAATGCCCAAGGTGCAAGGGTTTGTTGGTATTTGGTGATGAATACTCTACCATAATGGTCGGTTTAGAATTGGACTGTTCAAAACCGTAATTCTCAGTGGTATAAATTACATTAAAAACATTCAACCAATAAGATGAAGAAATAGAAAAATTAAGGAAGCCTTTCACCACATTATAATCAACCACCTCATCAATGTTAGCCTTAATAAAATTTCCTAAATCTTCTGCTGTGGCTTCAGGAAATTTTTTAGATGCCTTTAAAAAAGGAAAAACAACTACCGTCAGGTCACCGGCAAATTCCTTGCGTGTTTTTTGGATCTGCACCATTTTATCGTCAACCTCTACTCCATACAGTTGTTTAATTGCTTCAACAACTTTCACTGTCAACAACTTTTCCATTATTTTAAACTAAATTTTTCGATTTTTTGTGTAAAGTCATTAATTACATCAAAAGCCGTTTCGGCCATCACATTTCCTTTGTTATCCAGACAGGGATTAACTTCCACCACTTCTATACAATTTACTTTTCCACTTTCAATAATACCGTTAATAATTTGTTTTACCTCTTCCTGTTCAAACCCTTTAGAGACAGGTGTTCCGGTTCCTTTAGAGATCAAATCACAATCCATGCTATCCACATCAAAAGAAATATAGATTAGGTCACAGTCCTTTAATTTTTGTAAAGTTTCTTCCACACAAACCTTCAATCCACGGAACCTCACTTCATCCACCGTGTAATTTTTCATGTTGTACTTTTCAATAACATGATCTTCAGGATCTTCGGTTGATCGAACGCCAAAGAATATAATATCATCTGGTAATACCTTAGGAGAAATTCCCCCTATATTTTTCATGCCTTCCCAGTTGGCATGGGTTTCTTCAATAATATCATTAACCTTCCGTTCCATATTATCTTCGGCAATTGCTGCAGCCAAAGGCATTCCATGTATATTTCCTGAGGGAGTGGTGTATGGAGAATGTATGTCCGCATGTGCATCAATCCATATAACTCCTAATCTTTTATCCGGAAAAGCAGTTTTTATGCCACTAATTGTTCCTAAAGCCGAAGAATGGTCTCCTGATAAGACGATTGGGAAAGAATTTTCATGCAGTTTATTATTTACCGAATTACATAATTTAGTGCAAACCTCCAGAACTTTACCAATTCTTTTAGCATAAACCGTTTGATGTTTCTCGTATATAGCTTCATTTGCCGTTTCCACATCCATATAATCATAACGATTAAAATAATCACTACCTGCATTAATCGCAGCTATTTCTATGGCATCAATTCCCATATCGGCACCTCTTGTTCCGGCACCAATGTCTGACCTGTTTTTTATAATTACTATATTTTTCATTCAGAATTCCTTAACACTCTATTTTAATTTTTTGATTCTAGTTCTTAAAAAATGAGGCTTCGAAGTTATTGAAAATGAATTACATTTCCATAGAAATGTGTTAACTCTATAACAATTTTAAATAGATATGTAAATATTACTACTTATCTATTATACTCTAAAAATAATGATATATTTGTATGCAGTGTATTAATTGATGTTGAAGAAGGTAATTCATATTTTAATTATTGTGGTCACTTTTTCTGCTTTTAGCGGATGCGGAAGTGATGTTTCAAACAAAACTCAGGGAATAATTATTTATAAGGTTACTTATCCTAAAATGGATAAAACCAATCTTATGTTTGATTTTATGCCAAAAAAAATGGTATTGAAGTTTAAAGATGATAAATATGTGAGTAATTTATCGGCAGGTATGGGTATGTTTAAAACCAGTATTATTGTTGATAAAGAAGAAGATCAATTCACACAAATGGTAAAATTGATTAACAAAAAATACATTTTAACATTAAAAGGAGAAAACATTAGTAAGTCATTAGAAAAATTACCTAAATATCACATTGAACAGACTGGTGAAACTAAAAAAATTCTAAGTTACACATGCAACAAAGCTATTGTAACGGTTGATAATGATGCCAATGACGCTTTCACAATTTATTATACTGATAAAATAAAAATTAACACCCCAAACTGGAGCAACCAATTTAAAGATATAGATGGAGTAATGCTTGATTATCAATATGAAAAGTATGGTGTTTGCATGAGGTTTGAAGCCAAGAAAATAAAATTTACCGCAATAGATGATAGCGAGTTTGAGGTTGATGAAAATTATGTTGTTGTTTCTGAAGAGATTATGAATAAAGAAATGCAGGAAATTTTCGATAGTTTCAATTAAACTGTTATTTCATTTGTTTTTCATTCTGTTTTGTCATAAAATTCTTTAAACCGAATTTTTAAAAATCGTTATTCACAATCTATTGTTATTTAGTAGCAATTTTAAAACATAGATAAGCGTTTAGTTATTAATATCTTTGGTAGTTATATATAACAGTATTTAATGGCTAAAAATCAATTTAAAACATCAAGTAAGAGTTCCCGAAAAAGCACAGGAAAAAAAACCAAAAAAAGGAAAAATCCTTTTAAAAGGATAAGCTCTTTCTTCTCAAATTTATTTGCCAACGAAAAATTAGCAAAATCTGTCGGATTATCTATTTTGGTTTTCTCAGCATTTTTATTGCTTGCCTTTTCTTCTTTTATTTTTACGTGGAAAGTTGACCAAAATATAATAAATAACCATTGGAACAATCCTAACATTCAGGTAGAGAATTGGATGGGGAAGTTAGGAGCCTACTTTGCTCATCAGTTTATTTTTAACGGCTTTGGTGTTGCTTCTTTTATTTTTATATTCCTCTTTTTTATCATTGGTTTCAGAGTATTATTTAAAATAAAATTGCTTCCAATAGATAAATGTTTCAAGTATTCAATATTTTCTATTGTATGGATATCTATTTTTTCAAGCTATTTTTTTAGCTCTATTCCCATCTTGGGAGGAGCATTCGGTTTTCAATCTAATTTATGGTTGAGTAGTATTATTGGGAACATAGGTATAGTATTGTTTCTTGTACTTACCATATTATTATTTTTAGTCATCAATTTTAACATTTCGTTCAATATTTTTACAAAAAAGGATTCAGGTCTTAATGAATCGGAATCCGAAATACAAGAAATTATTAGTGATGAGAAAAAAGAAGAAACTCCTTCAGAAGATAATTTTAATTATGGGCTTAAAGAAGAAAATGATGTGATTGAGACTGAAAATGAAGTAGCGGAAACAATTGAACTAAGCAATGAAAATACAGAATCTGTAATACCTAAAACTGATGATGGAATTGAATTTGTAGTTGAAGAAAACGATATCAAAGACAAAACTTTAAGCAAAGAAGAACTAAACAGTAAACTGAGTGAGTTTGGTGAATATGATCCAACCCTTGACCTTTCTTCTTACCAATTGCCCCCAACAGATTTATTAAAGGATTTTGGTAATACCCAAAAAAAAGTTACCCCTGAAGAGTTGGAAGCCAATAAAAACAAAATACTAGCTACTCTCGAAAACTACAACATTAGCATAGATACAATTAAAGCTACAATAGGGCCAACTGTTACGCTTTATGAAATTGTACCCGCACCGGGTGTAAGAATTTCCAAAATTAAAAACCTTGAGGATGATATTGCTTTGAGTTTAGCCGCTTTAGGAATTAGAATTATTGCTCCAATGCCAGGTAAAGGAACTATTGGAATTGAAGTTCCCAACCTGAACCCTGAAATAGTTTCAATGAAAACGGTTATTATTTCAGACAAGTTTCAAAATGCCAAAATGGAACTACCGATAGCATTAGGGAAAACGATTACCAATGAAACTTTTGTTTTCGATTTGGCCAAAATGCCTCATTTACTGATGGCAGGAGCAACCGGACAGGGAAAATCGGTTGGCTTGAGCGCAGTACTAACTTCATTACTCTACAAAAAACATCCTTCACAATTAAAGCTGGTACTGGTTGATCCAAAAAAAGTTGAATTAACTCTGTATAATAAAATTGAACGGCACTTCTTGGCTAAACTTCCAGATTCGGAAGAAGCCATTATTACCGATAATCAAAAAGTGATTAATACCTTAAATTCACTCTGTATTGAAATGGATGAACGCTATAAATTGTTACAATCAGCCCAAGTAAGGCATATTGTTGAATACAATTCAAAATTTATAGCAAGGAAATTAAATCCTGAAAACGGACATCGTTTTTTACCCTATATTGTTTTGGTAATAGATGAATTTGCAGATTTAATAATGACTGCCGGTAAAGAAGTAGAAACTCCGATTGCACGACTAGCCCAGTTAGCCCGTGCTATTGGTATTCATTTGATTATAGCAACACAGAGACCTGATGCCAATATTATTACCGGAATTATAAAAGCTAACTTCCCGGGTAGAATTGCCTTTAGAGTTACTTCTGGAATTAATTCAAGAACAATACTTGATACAGGAGGGGCTGACCAACTAATTGGAAAAGGAGATATGCTCATTTCGCAGGGAAACAACCTTACAAGAGTTCAATGTGCGTTCGTTGACACTCCTGAAGTTGAAGCCATTTGCGAATTTATTGGTAACCAAAGAGGTTATCCTGAAATATTTACACTTCCTGAATATGTTGGCGAATCTGCAAGCGGAGGTTCCGGAACCTTTGATGGAAAAGATAAAGATGAATTATTTGATGAAGCTGCCAATATCTTGGTTCAACATCAGCAAGGATCAGCCTCATTGCTACAAAGAAAAATGAAGATAGGTTATAATCGTGCAGGAAGATTAATCGATCAGTTAGAAGAAGCAGGCATTATCGGCCCCTTTGAAGGGAGTAAAGCAAGGCAAGTATTAATAAGTGATCTGACTACTTTGGAACAGTTTTTGAAAGATTTGGGAAACAACTAATTTTGAAATCTTAAATTTGAAAAAAATATTCCAATGAAAACATATATTATATTGTTCCTTTTTGTCGTTACAGGTTTTTCTGTATTTGCACAACAAGATGAGAAAGCAAAAGAAATTTTAGACAAAGTAAGTGCTAAAACAAAAGCCTATAAAACAATAAAGGCTGAATTCCAATTCACAATATCCAATAAAACAGAAGGGATAAACGAATCACAAAATGGTAGTATTCAAATTAAAGGAGATAAATATACACTCTCAATTAAAGGGCAGGATGTGATTTCGGATGGAAAAAGTATCTATACCATATTGAAAGATGCTTCAGAAGTTCAGATAAATAGCATTCCTGATGAAAGTGAGGAAGACTACATTAGCCCCAACAAGATTTTTACTTTATATGAAAAAGGGTTTAAATTCAAATACATAAAAAAAGAAGGCGGATTTCATATAATAAATCTCTATCCTAAAGAAGCCAAAGAAAAATCATATCACAGAATTGTTTTGTATGTCAGCACAACAAAAAGTGAAATAACTAAGGTTATGGTTTATGGTAAAGATGGTTCAACTACTACTTATTCTATCAAATCGTTTAGTTCAAATGCAGCTATACCTGATACTAAATTTACATTCAACAAAGCAAATTATCCGAAATTTGAAATAATAGATTTACGAGATTAAAAAAAGGCTGTAGTAAAATACAGCCTCTTTGTTATTTAAGTAAAGTAACTTTTCCTATGAATTCGTGCCACTCATTAAACACATCTTTAGCCTTTATCCTATACACATAAACATCTTCCTGACAAACCTCTCCTTTAAATGTTCCATTCCATTTAGACCTAACGGAATTCCCTTCAAATAACATTAATCCCCATCTGTCAAAAATAAATGTTTGCAATTCTTTTATTCCATACCCATCGGCATAGAATAAATCATTTATACCATCACCATCAGGTGTAAACGCATTAGGTATCCAAATAGTAAAAGTCGGGTTTATCCTTACCGTTTTTTGCGTGGTATCTGTACAACCGTATATGTTCTCGATATATAAAGTGGTTAAATAATATCCAGAATCGGGATATATATAAATTGGATTACTTTCATTTGAAAATGATGATCCATCACCAAAATCCCATATCCACCCACTGGCTATTATTGATTGATCTATAAAAGTGATTTCCTTATCAAAAATATTGGCATCAATCGGATTATAATCAAAATCAGCTAAAGGTTTGGGATAAACAGTAATAAGTTGCGGCATTGTTAATGAATCAATACAACCCATATCCGATACAGCAGTTAATGTAACATCATACTTTTTTAAAACCGAATATGAACTATTATTGAAACAATGATTCGGAGTCATTGAAGGTGATCCATATCCATCTCCAAAATCCCATTGCCATGCTGCTATAGAACCAGGATTATTAATTGTTGTATTGTTTACAAAATCAACACACACACTTGGATCTGCACAGCCCTCTGTTGCTTCTCCAAAACTTATTTGAGGTAGCGGATTAACAATTACATCAAGAGTAACAGAATCCGTACAACCGTTATTTGAAGTAACTGTTAATGTTGTAGGATTAATACCTTCCGTATTAAATACAAATGTTGGATTTTGATCCGATGAACTTCCCTGTCCATTAAAATCCCAAACCCATTGTACTATATTATTTGATGTATATAAATTAGACACCAAAGATTGATCAGTAAACTGTGTGATTGCATTTAAGCAAACCGAAGTAGGAATAAAATTAACCGATGGAATTGGCCAAACTTCTACTTGCTTATTAATAGTATCACCGCAACTATTATTTGTAGTAGCAATTAGCTGGACATCATATACACCTTCAGCTGCATAATTTTCAGAAGGATTTTGTTGTGCTGAACTATTACTATTACCAAAACTCCAGTCCCAGTTATTAATACTTCCCGAAGTTACTGATGAGTTATCTGTAAAATCTATTGCTGTACCATAACAGGCATCAATAAAATTAAAATCAGCAATAGGCATCGGATATATATCTATTGATTGAACAATTGTATCAGAGCAACCAAAACCGGTGGAAACAATTAATTGAATGTCATAGGTACCATCTGAAGGGTAACTATTTGTAGGATTTTGAGTTGTATTATCAGTTGTTCCATTATTATCGAAATCCCATTGCCAGTTACTAATTGTACTGCCATTTCCAGTTGAAATATCAGTAAAAGAAGCTGCAATATTTAAACAAACATTATTAGTAACAAAATTTGCTGTTGGTAAAGTCAAGACATGTGCACTATCAATAAAAGTATTTATACAACCACTATCCGAAGTAACAGTTAGTGTAACAGGGAATGTTCCTGAACTAGTATAAGAATATGTTGGAAACTGCATCGAAGATGTATCTGAAGATGTAGATAAATCTCCAAAATCCCATGTCCAATTATTTATAATACCTGTAGTTACACTAGACAAATCATTAAATATTGATGTAGCACCAAAGCATACATCTGCTACACTAAAATCAGCAACAGGGATTGGATTCACAACAACAGGCATAACAGTAGAATCTTTACATCCCAACGTTGTACTAACCATCAATTCAACAACATAACTTCCTGCTGCAGGATAACCGTTAGTAGTGTTCTGCGAAGTGTTATCTACCAATCCATCATTCTGAAAATCCCAATTCCAATTAGTAATGGTGCCTCCATTAGGGTTGGACAAATCTGTAAAACTTGTGGTTGTTCCAAAACAAACATTATTAAATGTAAATGCCGCAACTGGTATATCAGAGACATCAATATTTATTGTTGTATCATGAGAACAAGTTCCACCAACAGATACTTCTAAATAGACAGGGAATGTTCCTGAAGTTGGAAAAGTATAGCTCGGATTTTGATTTGTATTATCAACTATCCCATCATTATCAAAATCCCATCCCCAGGTATCAACCCCCATTGAAGAAGCATCTGTAAAATCAGTTGACGTACCTAAACAAACCGTTGGTGCTGTAAAATTAGCTATAGAGGTTTGATTTACTGTTATATTAATAGTTGTATCATCCGGACAATTACCAGCTACAGATACAGATAAATATACCGGAAAAGTTCCGGCAGAGGGGAAGGTATAACTTGGGTTTTGTGTTGAATTATCTATTATTCCATCATTATCAAAATCCCAATTCCATGCATCTACTCCTCCAGTTGATGCATCTGTGAAGTACGTTGTATCTCCTAAACAAACCGTTGGTGCCGTAAAATTAGCTATAGAGGTTTGATTTACTGTTATATTAATAGTTGTATCATCCG
>CAYRAD010000016.1:0-5589 GCA_964422135.1 uncultured Vicingus sp. | reverse complement strand
ATCTGTGAAGTACGTTGTATCTCCTAAACAAACCGTTGGTGCCGTAAAATTAGCTGTTGTTCCTGCAATCACAGTAACTTGCATGGTAGTATCATCATAACAACCTGTTGATCCTGAAGTTAAATGAACAGTATATGTTCCTGAAGTATTATAGGTATAAGTAGGATTTTGGCTATTATTATCTACTATTCCATCTCCATCAAAATCCCATGCCCAGTTATTAATGGTTCCTAATCCAGTAAGAAATGATTGATCAGTAAAGGATATTGATTCCCCCGCACATATTGTTGTCGGAGTTCCTGTAAATACTGCTGTAACAGTATCAACAAACTCATAAATCGTTTTATCTAATGTGATTGCACAAGCAGCCCCTGTAACTGGAGTTACGGTGACCTGATAAAGTCCTGGTGTTGTTGGAGTAATTGATTGCGTTGTTTCACCATTAGGACTCCATAAATAACTGGCTGCTCCAGGTGGAGCAGATATTGTTGGTGGACCAGCGCAAGTGATAGTATCAGGACCTAAAATATCCATCGCAGAACATGAAGCATCTAAATACGCATAACCAAAATGACCTCCCAGAGCACAATCACCAACAACAAATTCTATCGTAACATTTTGACCAATGTATGCATTCAATGGAGCAAAAGTTGTCCTCCAGGGCATGTACACTCCATTTGCATATGGTATAAAATCGGGATCTTGAGGAGATCCACCTGCAACCACAGAATAATCTCCACATTGTATTGGGTTACCTGCCTGATCGTACATATTTATTTTAAAATATGGCTGTTCAGCAGCTGTATGCCCGGCATCTTCCAATACGATGGCATAACTATAGCTAAAGGCAGCAGAAGTTGGATCCACTAAAAATGTCTGCGAAGCATCCTCTGCACTATAATTAGTGCCCGTTCCGTCACCAAGCATCAGGGAATAAGTTCCTCCAGGAAAAACAACAGGAAAACCACCTATGGGGTCTGTTCCTGCTCCTGTCATTATATTGATATTAGGCGAAGCCAAAGTAGTTGGAGTAACACTTACATAACTAAAAGGGGCTGACCCATCAACCAATCCTTCAGACAAATCCCAACCAGCCGCATCACCTGTTTCAAAATCAGAATTTGTACAGGGATCACCAGGGCCTTTATCTGTTGATCTGTTGGCTAAATCAAATAAATCAAAATGCCTTACATTTTGATTGTTCTCGGTATTAAATTTTTTGACTTCTCTTGGGTGTTTTAATTGGTATGCATCAAAAAACTTAACTAATTTAGGAAACATCTCATTGTTCAGAATAACCAACAGTTCTTTCTTATTTATTGATGTAATGCCCTTAAACCTATCCTGCAAATAGGGTTTAATGTATTTGTTATACCTATTCAGAAAAAAATGTACAAAATGATGATTATCAACTGGTTTAACCAACTTAGCCTCACGTAATTGACGAACAAAAAATTCCTTTACATCCCCATCTAAACTATCAACAGTGAGATAATCCTGAATGTTAATCTTTATGTCCTCCGAATATATTGAATTTGATTTAGTTTGAGCAACGGAATAAAAAGAGCCAAAAACCAATAAAAATAAAATTGTTAATTTGTTGATACTATTTTTCATATTAGCATATTTTCCTTTTCAAGACGAATTTTTATTCTTAGGGTTGCCATAAACTTATAATAATAATTGGTTTTTGTTAGCATCTAAACCAATTTATAACAAATTGTTAAAATTTTTACTAATTTGAAAATATTTATGGTGAACTTAAGTGTTTTTCTGACCAAAAACGAATTAATATTCATGTTTATTTAGGTTTCAAACATTATTTAATATCTGATAAACATTTGTGTTACTGATGTTTATTGGAATTATATTTTAATATCCAAAGAATTTAGAATAAAAAATTTAGAATAAAAAAAAGCCCCCGCATAAGCGGGGACAGTTTTATAAGAAAAAGGTAACGTCTCAACCGATAGGTCTTGACTTAAATAAGACGGAAACAAATTTAAAAGGTTGCTTATCTAGTAAAATTAAATCTTCTTATTCAGAAAATATTTCTTTGGCAAGGTAATTTGATCAAAGGTGGCGAATTGAATATATATAAATATTTCATCATTCAAATAACCATACATCCTATCAACATCGTATGAAAACTCCTCACCATCTTTATCCAATAATTTTCTAAAATTAGGCATGTGATAGGCAACTAGTTTATTACTTTTTCCATTGACATCTTTAATTTTAATACTAAAAAAAGGAGAAGAAGCAACAATAGAATCTATTTTTTCTTTTGAAGATTCAATATCAACCATTTCATAATATATCTTTTGATATCTTTCCACATAGTTCCTAAGTTGTGAAGTATCAACATTACTAACCATTTCTTTGGTATCAAAATTCAATAAGGAGTATTTACCTTTATCATTATTAATAATAAATGATTCATTAGGTGTTTCAAAATAATTAACCTCAATACTTTGAATATCTTCAGGTAAATATCTAAATACCACGGCATCTCTCCATTGCTCAGGTTCTGTAAAAAATCTTGTCGTTAAATATCCTGTAAATCCTGGTATGTACATAATAAAAGGAACAGTTGATTTTACTCCCTCTGTTTCTAATAACATATATGTACCCTGATTATCCATTGTCGCTCCTCCAACATAATATGTTTTACCGGGCAGGTCTTCACCCTGATATATTTCTACCTTAATAGCTCCTGTAGCAAGTGATTTAACAATATTGTTAAATGCAGCTTTTGGAACAGGTGATTTTACATCAATTCTGCTAAAAGTTTTCATTAATAATCTTATGTTATCCGGCCTTGCATCATATTTACCATTTACCATCCATGTATTTTCTGATTTGGTTAACGTTACCGATTTACCTTGTGCATCAGTAATAAATATCTTATCAATACTAGCAGTATCTTCAATTGCAAAATCAGATTTTGCTCCTTCCATCTCATCAATTGTTCCTGATTTATTGTTTAAATAGAAATAAGAAGCTATTGCACCAAGTATTGCTAAAACAACATATAATATTCTATTTTTTTTCATTTGTTTATTCTATTTGGTAAACTTTTTCTTTCTGTCAAAATAATGAGCTATGCCAAACAACAATATTAATCCAATTGGTAAAATGGTGTTAATGAGTTGCCACTTAAATTTATCATTTTTTAAAACTGTTTTATCTAATAACCGTATTTTCAGTTTCTTCGATCTTACGGTCATTAATCCACTATCATCACATAAATATCCCACTACATTTAACATGAAATCCTTATTCCCAAATTCCTGCCTGGTAAATTGGTCAATGCCTAATGCTAAATATTTATTCGTTCTTTTATTAACATAATTTCTGGCTATATCGCCATCAGCAATCACAACCATTTTATTATTGTCACTTTGTTCTCTAAAATTAATTTCTTTCGATCCTTGTAATTGTGGAGTAATCCTGTTTCTAAAAACTGATTCGAATTTACCTTCTAATAAAACAGCAGCTACTTGTGGTCCTTTATTGAATTGTGTCTGATCAGGCTCAAACCGCAACATACCTAAACTTATTCGTGTTGGTGCAGTAGAAACCTTGGAGTATTGAGATGATCTTAATAAACTCGTTTTTTTTATTCCTTTTTTAGCAATCGTATCTATGGTGCTTACAAACTCTCCTTTTAAGGCATTTAAATTATTTACAATCGGATGATTATTGGCAGGCGTAAGCAATGGAAAAAAATACCACGGAAACATTTCTGTTTTTGGTTGATTGCCAACCATTCCTGTTACTACAGGAATAGGTGCCGACTGTATATCCTGAATTAGGTTAGTATTTATTCTTACACCATAGGTAAATAGCTGATCATCTAAATTTAAGTCTAATGGAATTGCCATAGAAACATCTGCTTTTTGAAGGCTATCCATACTTGCAAAGACAGGATCTATTAACCAAACCACTCTGCCACCAAACATAATATACTGGTCAATAATAAACTTGTCTTTTTCTGAGAATCGGTTTAATGGTTTGGCAATAATAATGGTATTGTATTTTATTTTTACTTTATAAGCCTTTGAACTATCTATCATTACCCTTTCTGTTAAACTGCTCAACTCTTCATTTAATGCAATCCTGTTTACTGTATAAAATTCCTTTAAAGATTCTTCCAAAGAAGCTGTTTCATATTTATTCAGTTCTCCATGTCCATCAATAAAAGCTACTTTGGGTTTTTCAACTGTTACTAAATTATTGATGGCATTAGCTATTTCATATTCCAACGATTCTACTGAACTGTTTAACATCGATTCCGGACTGGCACCAATCTGACTTTTCAACAATTGAACCGGATGTTCTTTTCCCTTATACGAAAACATTGCTCCCGGCCAAATAATCTTGTTACTAAATCCATCTTCGCTTTTAGTATTCAGATCTGTTGGTCTTAATCCTTGCTTATAGAGTTGTTTGTATATTTCATCACGAATCTTTTGGTCTTCACTTTCGGAAGGATTAATAAACTCGTATTCAATGTTACCATGAGAATAGGCTCTAAACTCATCTAACATTTCTTTCGTTTCATCACGCAAACGTTTAAACCCTGCAGGGAACTCTCCTTCCAGATAAACTTTCACAAAAACAATATCATCAAGGTTAGATGCCAGTTTTTCACTGGTTTCAGAAAGGGTGTATCTTTTTTCCGATGTGAGGTCGAAACGCTTAAAAGCAAACGAACCAATAAAGTTGACAAGAATAATAATGATGATTCCTATCACTAAAAAAGTAAGGTCTTTTTTTCTATTTACAGTACTTTTCTTTACCATTTCCTGCTACTTAATGCCGTTTTGGTTAATATCAGAAATAACGTAATTGTGCCTAAAAAATAGATGACATCACGAGTATCTATAACTCCTCTGCTCATCGAAACATAATGCTCATTAATGCCCATTTTTAAAATAATGTCGTCTATATCTCCAAAATATTCAAGAGAACTGATTGATTCAAACCCAACATAACAGAAAAAACATAGAAAAACAGCCACTATAAATGAGATAATCTGGTTTTTAGTAATGGCACTGGCTAAAATCCCGATAGCAACAAAAACTCCACCCAAAAATAACAAGCCAAAATAAGAACCTATTGTTCCTCCTATATCAATATTACCAACCGGACTACCCAAATTATAAACAGAATAGAAATAAACCAATGTGGGCAGCAGCGAAAATAAAACCAATGTAAATCCGGCAATGTATTTAGCAAATACAATCTGAAAATCTGTTAAGGGTTTGGTAAGCAATAACTCTATTGTTCCTGTTCTGCTTTCTTCGGCAAATAAACGCATGGTAATTGCCGGAACCAAAAACATAAAAACCCAGGGAGCAATGTAAAATAAAGCATCAATATTTGCATAACCATTGTCCAACACGTTTGTTCCACCTGGGAAAACCCACATCATCAATCCAAGAGTGATTAAAAAAACCACAATAACAATATAGCCAATTAGTGAACCTAAAAAGCTTCTTATCTCCTTATTGACTCATGTTAGCATTCCTGTTCAATGATAGTATGAACAAGAGTCACACTTTATATATGATGATTAAATAT
>CAYRAD010000015.1:0-16232 GCA_964422135.1 uncultured Vicingus sp. | reverse complement strand
GGTTGTTATTTTAGTTAATAAGTGGGATTTGATTGATAAAGAAACTAATACGGCCAAACGTTTTAAAGAGCAGGTTAAGAAAAAGATTGCCCCATTTACAGATGTTCCCATCATATTTACATCGGTACTGAATAAACAAAGAATACATAAAGCTTTGGAAGAAGTGGTACAAGTATATGAAAATAGAACCCGAAAAATATCAACCTCCAAATTAAACGAAGTAATGTTAGAGGTGATTAGTAAAAACCCACCACCTGCTTTAAAAGGAAAATGGATTAAGATAAAATTTATTACTCAGCTTCCTACAATGGCACCTTCTTTTGCATTTTTTTGTAACTTACCGCAATATGTTAAAGAACCTTACAAAAGATTTTTAGAAAATAAATTAAGAGAAAACTTTAATTTTACAGGTGTTCCTATACAACTGTTTATGAGAAAAAAATAATGTCATGAAAAAACATTTTTTTATTACTATATCCTGCTTATTATTCATTACTACTGTAATTGGACAAAACAATGCTAATGTTAAGCAACCTGAACTAAATTCAGGAAGCATCGAAAATCAATTTGATTACATTCTAACTCAATCTACAAGATGGAAAGAGTTCCAGTTAATCAGAAAAACATCGCTATTAAAAGTAAAGCAGCATACACTGGATTCACTAAGAACAACTCAAAGTAAGCTGGTAGCTGCCAGCCAGACAACATCACAATACGAAAGCAGAATTAATAAACTGCAAAAAGAAGTTGAGACCCTAAGTGATGAACTTAAAACGATTGCTGAAGATAAAGACAGTATTAGTTTATTCGGAATTAATCTCAGAAAAACCAGTTATAACCTTATCTTATGGAGCATTATAGTATTGTTGATTTTATGTTTGATTATTGTAATCGTTCGATTTAAAAACAGTAATATAATAACCAAAAGAAGCAAAGATGAGCTATTTAAAACAGAGCATGAATTTGAAACTTTTCGTAAAAAATCATTAAAAAAAGAGCAGGAAATTATGCGTAAATTACAAGATGAGATTAATAAAAACAACTATTGATCTCTTATGTTTAAACTAATAGAAAAAGTCCTCAGGATATATATCCTGAGGACTTTTTAATTATTAACTACAATTTGTGTTACTGAATAATAAATTTTTGAACCTTAACTACATCATCCGCATTAAACTCTACAAAATATATCCCTGATGATAATTTTCTTTCTTCATCAATTTTTAAGGTATATTTTCCTGAATTAAAGGATTGCCCATTCACAACATTGGTTACCTCCTGTCCTAAAGCATTCCTAATTTTAATCTTCAATACATTAACATCTTTAACCAAGTTAAATGCAATCTGAGCATTTGAATTGGTTGGATTTGGGAACACATTAAAACTTCCAATATTATTTAAAGGGTCATTTACATCAACTACTCCCCATCCTGCAATGTTGATATCATCAATATAAATATCATTACCACCACCATTCGTAAATGCAAATTTAAACCTAACATTCGTTGCATTAGGGATAGAAGCAAGGCTTACTGTTCTTTCAACCCATTCAGAAGTTGTTGGAACAAATTCATTAGTATGAACAGGAGCAGTAGAAAGATTTCCAGTTGTTAAAGGTAATTTTAAAAGCCATGAACCACCACAGTCTGTTGAATAATATACCAAAAGTTTATCTGTATTACCTGAAGATGCTGTTTTTGCAAATGCTTGTTTAAAGGTCATAGTTTTTACACTTGAGGTTGAAATATCGTATGAAGGACTTATTAATTCATCCAATTCATTAGTGCCACTATTATAATAATTCCTGATTCTTACTGATCTTGAACCTGAAGATGATGCAGAAGTATTAATTGACCATGTTTGACCGGTAGTTGGATCTTCATTTATTATCCAGTCGTTATTAAACTGAGTGGTATTTTCACAACCTTCTAAATAAGGTCCAACATAATCTGCAATTATTGAATTTACTGTTATAATATTATTTTGTGTTAAACTACCCGAACCCGCAGAAGTTGAAGGTTGATGAGTTACACCATATACACCTGCAGTGTTATAGGTAATTGTAGGGTTTTCTAAATTAGAGCTACTTGGAGTTCCTCCTGTAAATGTCCAGTTCCAAGCTGTAGGAATTGCATTATATGATTCATCTGTAAATGTAACCGAATCACCTTCACAAACAAGATCTTTATTATAAGAAAACAAAGCAATTGGAGCACAATCAGCCGGATTGTATGGATCATTAATCCCTGTTGCATTAAGATTTGATGCACTCCATAAATTATTTCGTGTTCCTATACTTGAGTTTAGAGCTGAGTGCATTCTGCTTTTTTGTCCTTCTGTAAACATACGTTCACAAAAAGAATACTCCATATAATTCTGAACATTATCTAAGCTACTACAAGTAACTCCAGATGTATTACAAGTTGTATTACCAATTGTGTTTGGAGTATCACTAACCTGATCATCATCACTACAGTTGCTGGATAATCCCGGATTATTAGAATTTCCCCAACAGTGAGCTAAATTGAAATAATGTCCCACTTCGTGAGTTACAGAATTAGTTAATTGTGAAGAACGAATTACAACACCAGCAGCACTATTAGTTGGAGCATAACCAGGATAGTAAGAATATCCACCCGCACCACTTGATAATGTTTGAACTACCCAAATTTGTAAATATTTTTGCTTACCGTTGTTTGCTGTATTCCAATTCACCAAACTTTTTACACCTTCACCTGCGGAGTAGGTCTGAGTCGAAACTGTTCGTGTAATTCCTTCTGTACAATTTCCATTTGGATCTAAATGAGCTAATCTAAACTGAACTTGAATATCAGCTGCTATTCCCTGAAAAGCTGGAACAACCTGACTTATATCACTATTCAATTTTTGATAATCTTCATTTAGGTTTTGAACAGATGCCTCTATTGTAGCTTTCGATACATTTTCCGATCCATTATTATGAATAATATGGTAAACAACTGGAATTGTATAAAGAATTGTTCCTTTTTTACCTGACACATGATTTTTTTCATATTCTTTGGCCAATCTGTTTTGTTCATCCATAATATCCTGAAGCCATGGGTTTTCAACTAATCTTTGATTATTAATTTCAGCTGCTCCACAGGGTAACCTGTCAGGTTCCTCAGAATCAATTTGAGAAAATGAATTTATTGATCCAATAATAAATATTGATAGAAATAATAGTTTAGTAGTTTTCATGAATTACAAATATTAATTATGTTAAATGTTAAGTGTTTCAAATTTAAAGAAAAAAATGCAATTTAAAGTATTAAATTCAATAAACGGTAGGATAATGGGAGTTTTTGTGAAATATTAAGTCATTAATATCCCTGACAAGTCATACAAAAACAAATTTTGATGTTTCCTTTAAAAATTAAAATAAGAAAATTTTACTTTTTGGACACACTTAAACTATAATGGAAAAATTATCTTTTTTTTATCTTCTCTTCAATCTTAGAAGTAGAATAACCTTTAACAAATGGTATTACCTCAACTTTCCCCCCATTTTGTTTTATCACATCTGAACCGACTATGTATTTTTTATCAGATGCATCAGAAATCGAAGCATCGTAATCTCCACCTTTAATTAATACATCTGGTTTAATCTTACTGATTAAATTCAAAGGAGTGGCATCGTTAAAAATAACCACACCGTTTACAAATGTTAAAGCGGCTATAATTAAGGCTCGGGAATTTTCATCCTGCAAAGGACGACTATCGCCTTTGTTGAGTGTCTTAACCGAAACGTCAGAATTGACAGCAACAATTAATTTTGTTCCAAAATCTGCTGCTTGTGCAAGATATTCGATGTGTCCGCGATGCAGAATATCAAAGCAACCATTGGTAAAGACAATTTTCTCATTTTCAGCTTTCCAGTGACCAATAGTTTTTAGTAAAAATTCTTCCGATAAAACTTTTTGTTGAATATGTTGTAAATGTTGAGCCATTGTTTATGTAACTACTTTTTTACGGTTATACCTTGAGATTAAGATAAAAGAAATTAAACCTGCAACAATTAACATTATACTTTGAGCCACCCATACCGCCCATCCAAAACCATAACCCACATCTGCTAAACCATATATAGCCAAAACTGCACTAATCCCTAGTGGATAAGCCCCAATACCTCCGTTGGTTAAAGTAATACTTAAACCACCAACAACAAAAGCAGTAAAAATTCCTGAAAAAGGTACGGTTCGTAGTTCAGGTAACGCATAAAAAGTTACGTGGAACATCATAAAGTACATAAACCAGATGAAAAATGTATGACCAATATAAAGCCATTTTTTCTTCATCGTAAAAATAGATTTAATACCATCAAAAATTCCGCTGATAAAACCCCTGATTTTTAACAAAAAAGGGTTTTTGGATTTCCAGATAATAACCAAGCCCACAAAACCAATTAACATTATACCGACCAAAATAAGTACTTTATTCATTGTGAATTTTTCTCTACCTTGTGCTAAGGTATCCATAATAAGCCCCGCTTGTAATGATAATGCTAACAAAATGGACGATAACAATAAAATAAAATCAGCTACCCGCTCAGCAATAACTGTTCCCACCAATTTATTAAACGATATGTTTTCGTACTTTGCCATCATTCCGCAACGTAAAACTTCACCACTTCTCGGTATACCCAGATTCGCAAAATAACCAATCATAACTGTAAAAAAACTATTCCAGAATTTGGGTTTGTACCCTAAAGCTTCCAGCGGATATTTCCACCTCCAAGCTCTACTGACATGACTTAAAATTCCTAAAGAAATAGAGATTATTAAATAAAAATAATTCATTTCAAAAATAGCCTCTTTAGCCCGTTGAATTTCTTCAGGTTTTAGCTGGTTATAAGCCAACCAGATTAAAAAAATCCCTAATCCTAATGGAATAACTATTTTTAGGATGGCTATGCTAACCTTTTTCAAAAAAATTATTTTAGTTGATTAGTTGTTTCGTCAGGAAAAATGATGGAAGGTTTGAACGATTTTGCTTCCTCAAAATCCATAATCCCATATGAAATAATAATGATGATATCATTTACGGCAACTCTTCGGGCAGCAGGACCATTTAAACAAACCTCACTGGAACCTCTTGTTCCTTTTATAACATAGGTTTCCAGCCGTTCGCCATTATTGATGTTTACAATCTGAACTTTTTCTCCTTCAATAATATTGGCGGCTTCCATTAAATTCTCATCAATGGTAATGCTTCCAATATAATTTAAATCTGCCTGGGTAACTTTTACCCTGTGTATTTTTGATTTTACAACTTCTACTTGCATAATTGGCTGCAAAGTTAATTAATTATTGTCATATTATCGATTAATCGGACATGCCCAACATTAACCGAGGTAAACGCAACACAATATTTAGAATCTTCCCATTCTTTTATGGGAACTAATGAATTTCCATCAGCAATTTCGAAATATTCGGTTTTTAATAACTTGTTTTTAGCAATATTATTGAGAAAGTAGTTTTTTAATTCCGGTACAGAATAGTTATTTTTATTATGAGAAACAAAATGCAATGATTTACTTATTTCAGTTGCAGCTTCTTTTTCGTTTGGAGAAAGTCTTTCATTACGAGAGCTCATGGCCAGACCACTTTTTTCTCTTATAATTGGACACCCTACAATTTTCACTGATATATCTAATTGTTTGACTAAGGCTTTAACAATCGACAATTGCTGAAAATCTTTTTCTCCAAAATAGGCAACATCCGGTTTTAGAATTTCAAAAAAACGTTCAATAACTATGGCTACTCCATTGAAATGACCCGGTCTATGCAGTCCTTCCATTACATTAGAAAGTATCCCAAAATTGAATTCCCGTTGCACCTGATAAGGATACATTTCTTCAACACTAGGAATAAATACAACATCACAATTCGCCGAAGCAAGCATTTCTAAATCGGCCTCGATATTTCTCGGATACTTCATCAAATCTTCAGGATTATTAAATTGCTTTGGGTTCACAAAAATGCTACAAATGGTCAAAGTGTTTTGCTTCTTAGAAGTTTCAATCAAGGAAATGTGTCCGTTATGGAGAGCTCCCATAGTTGCCACAAAACCTACACTTTCCGATTGTGTTTTTTTCAGATAAGTTTGTATTTCTCTTACAGTTTTAAAAACCAGCATTTCTCAAAATGAAATTCAAATTTTTTGCAAAATAAATAATTTATTTGGTGATTGCCTACACATAACATTCAGAATCATTTACATAAAACTTGATTAACGGCTTAAAATGTAGTATCTTTGCACAAAATAATAAGGCAGGTTTATGAAAAAGAAGAAGATTTTATTTATATCCCAAGAAATTTCACCATATTTAGAACAGAGCGATTTAGCGCAATTCGGAAGGCATTTACCACAAGGTATCCAAGAAAAAGGAATGGAAATTAGAACTTTTATGCCCAAGTTCGGATGCATTAATGAACGAAGAAACCAATTACATGAAGTCATTCGTTTGTCTGGTATGAATTTAATCATTAATGATAACGACCATCCGTTGATTATTAAAGTTGGTTCTATACAAGCTGCAAGAATGCAAGTTTATTTTATTGACAGTGAGGATTTCTTTCAAAGGAAAGCTGTTTTTCATGATAAAGAAACCGGAAAGTTTTTTAAAGACAATGACGAAAGGGCAATTTTCTTTACCCGTGGAGTTTTGGAAACAGTAAAAAAATTAGGATGGGTGCCAGATATTATCCATTGTCATGGATGGATGACAAGCTTAGTACCGTTATATATTAAAACTTCTTATAAGAAAGAGCCTATTTTTGAAAATTCAAAAATAATTTACTCCTTATACAATAATGAATTTAAACCGGCATTAGATAAAAACTTTGCTAAGAAAGCAGTGATGGAGAATATCTCTGAAGAAGATTTAAAAGATTTTTCTGACACATCATTTGTAGGATTGAACAAAGCTGCTATCAATGCTTCTGATGCAATTATTAAAGCAAGCGAAACCATTAACCCTGAATTAGAAGCTTATTTTCAAAGTGTTGACAAACCAAAATTGGGATACCAAAGTCCGGAAAGTTATATCGAAGCTTACGCTGACTTTTATAACGAAATTTTAGAAACTACAGGCGTATTACAAGACTAAAATGAAAAAAAAATCAGCTAATTTTTTTATGCGGAAAGCTGTTTTTCTTTCCGCAATCTTTTTTTTAGGCCTATTGTTTTCATGTAAAAAGGACGGTGAATTATCTCCAGATTTTGATAATGGCAATGTCTCAATAAACTTTACTGATACATTCTCAATTAAAACTTCGCTTGTAAGAGAAGATTCTTTACAAACCTATCTCTCTATTTATCATCTATTAGGATTATATAACGATCCCTTTTTTGGTCCTACTTCTTCCTCTATTTACACCCAGATATTACTTACAGAAGCAAATGTTGATTTTGGTGTTGGTGCAACTTTAGATTCAATAGTGTTAAGTTTGGATTATGAACAACTGTATGGTGATTCATCTACACCAATGTCAATAAATGTCTATGAACTATCATCCGGATTAGACAACGCAAATGGTTATTACTCAAGTGATTACGTATCTTATAATACAACTCCAATCGGTAATTTAACTTTTACTCCAAATCTATCTGATAGTGTTAATTTAATTTTTGATTCAACTACTGTAAAATCTCATCTAAGAATTAAATTAAATAATACATTTGGCCAAAGTATTATAGCTGCTGATGCAAATGGTACTAATGATTTAGCTAATAATACCTCGTTCACTAGTTTTATGAAAGGACTTTATATTACTACTGTTGATTCTGTTGGAAACACAACACTTCCTGCAGGTGCAGGCTCTATACTTTCTTTTGATATGAATTCTTCATTATCAACAATTACTTTGTATTATAATGACACGTCATCATACAATTTTACAATTAATACTGATGCTGTTAAATTTTCACATTTTGCCCATAACTATTCCGGTACAGATGTGGAAGCACATTTAAACAATGCACTAGCCGACACCACTGTGACCTATGTTTCTACTATGGCAGGTGTAAAAACAAAATTGGAAATTCCTAATATTAATAAATTAAGTGAAGAAGGAAATGTTGTTATTAATAAGGCAGAAATTGTTTTTACAATTGCCATTAATTCTGAAGGAAATATTGATGCCATTCCTATGTTATCATTAACAGGAATTAATTCCAGTGGCGAACAGTTTTTTTTAATCGACAATTTTGATGGAGTTCAACAATACGACAATGGTGGAACAATTCAACAAGAAGGAAGTTATAAAACATACACTTTTGATATAACAAGACATGTGCAGCAACTTGTTAACAGTGCAACTGTTGATTATGGAATGTATCTGGTAGCTAAAAATGCTTCTATAACTGCAAACAGGTCAGTTATAGGTTCAGAAAATAATTTAGATTCTAAAATCAGGCTTAATATTACTTATTCAAAACTTTAGAATATGTGTGGTATAGTAGCGTATCTTGGAGATAAACAAGCTTATCCAATACTAATAAAAGGACTAAAAAGACTAGAATACCGAGGGTATGATAGTGCGGGTGTTGCACTTATCGATAATCATGTTTTAAATCTGTTCAAAAAGAGAGGAAAAGTAGCAGAATTAGAAAAATTTACAGATAGTAAAAATGTTAAAGGAAATGTTGGTATCGGGCATACTCGTTGGGCTACACATGGAGCACCTAATGATGAAAATGCTCACCCACATTATTCAGGTTCTAAGAATTTAGCTATAATTCATAACGGTATTATAGAGAATTATGCCTCTTTAAAAGCAGAATTGGTTAAACGAGGGCATATTTTTACAAGTGAGACAGATACTGAAGTTTTAATCCACCTGATTGAAGATATCCAAAATAAAACACACGTAGATTTAGTTGAAGCTGTTAGAATAGCATTAAACGAAGCCATTGGAGCTTATGCAATTGTAATCGTTTCTAAAGACAATCCTGATATAATGATTGCTGCTAAAAAAAGTAGCCCATTGGTTATAGGAATTGGAGATAATTTTGAATATTTTGTAGCATCTGATGCTACTCCAATTGTAGAGTACACAAAAAATGTAGTGTATTTAAACGATGAAGAAATAGCCATTATGCATCGGGGTAATGAACTTCGCTTGATGGACATCAAAAAACATGAAAAAACACCTTACATTCAGGAACTTGAAGTATATTTAGAAGCAATAGAAAAAGATGGTTTCGATCATTTTATGCTTAAAGAAATATATGAACAACCACTGTCTATAAAAAACAGCATGCGGGGAAGAATTGATTTAGACAAAGGAATTGTTTCTTTGGGGGGAATTAGAGATTATGAACAAAAAATAATCAATGCTCAACGTATTATTATTGTAGCATGTGGCACATCATGGCATGCAGGTTTAGTTGGAGAATATTTATTTGAAGACCTTGCCAGAATTCCAGTTGAAGTTGAATATGCATCAGAATTCAGGTATAGAAATCCTATTATTCACGAAAATGATATTGTAATTGCTATTTCTCAATCAGGTGAAACAGCCGACACACTTGCTGCTATACAATTGGCAAAAGAAAAAGGAGCCACAATATTAGGAATATGTAATGTAGTTGGTTCTACTATTTCAAGAGCTACTGATGCAGGTTCTTATACCCATGCTGGTCCGGAAATCGGAGTTGCCTCTACTAAAGCATTTACTGCTCAGGTAACGGTATTATCCTTAATGGCTTTATCCATAGCACATAAAAAGGGAAGTATCTCCGAATCGGAATTTAGGCAATTATTGGTTGAATTAGAATCGATACCTGAAAAGATAGAAACCCTACTTAAATCTGATGATAAAATTGAAAAGATAGCCGATATATTTAAAGGAGTTAGCAACTTTTTATACTTAGGAAGAGGATATAATTTTCCCGTTGCTTTAGAAGGAGCTTTAAAATTAAAAGAGATTTCATACATTCATGCAGAAGGTTATCCTGCGGCCGAGATGAAACACGGTCCTATTGCTTTAATTGATGAAGAAATGCCAGTTGTTGTAATTGCTACAAAAAAAGGAAATTATGAAAAAGTAGTTAGCAACATTGAAGAAGTAAAAGCAAGAAATGGTAAAATAATAGCCATAGTAACTAAAGGTGATGTTGATGTTAGACAAATCGCTGATTATGTTATTGAAATTCCGGAAGTTGAAGATGCATTAAGTCCTCTTTTAACTTCAATTCCATTACAATTACTTTCTTATCACATTGCTGTTATGCGAGGCTGCAATGTTGACCAACCAAGAAATTTGGCGAAATCAGTTACAGTAGAATAGTTGAGTGAAAACTTCATATCCTAAGCCCAATAACATTCTTTGGCTACGTTCAGAATAAACAGTTCTCCATTTTCGTTTATACCTTCATTTGATTTAGCAAAAAAAAGAAAATTAATCTTTTGGTAATTTCTCAAATTCAATGTAGAAATTATTGTCAAAAATCACATCCGGCTTTTTTTCTTCAAAGTTAAAACTGTCCCAATTCTTACTCGGAAAAATCCATTTTTCTTTACCATTTATGAACACCCGAACGGGCATATCAAAATCATCAACAATGTTAACATACCTGAATTTTATGCTTTTGTCATTTAAAACGTATTCCAATTTCGGAACTTTAGTCGTTCTAAGGTATTGATTAAAAAAAGCACTCAGGTTCTTCCCGGTTTTTTCACTAATGTAATTTTCCACCTGTTCAGTTGTAACCGTTTGATGATAAAATCGGGTATTTAACCCCATTAAAACAGCTCTCCATAACGAATCATTTTCCACCAGCTGACGAAGGATATGTAACATGTTTGCTCCTTTGTAATACATATCTTGTGAGCCTTCCTTATTTACATTGTATGGCCCTATTATCGGCTTGTCGTTTATGATGTTTTGCCTAATTCCAACTACATATTCATTACAAGCTTTATGACCAAAATAGTAATCCACGAACAAATTTTCGGAATAGGAAGTAAAGCTTTCGTGAATCCACATATCAGCAATATCTTTGTGGGTAATGTTGTTGGCATACCACTCATGACCAGATTCATGAATAATGATAAAGTCAAATTTCATTCCCCAACCGGTATGACTGACATCCCTTCCCAAATACCCATTTTTAAAACCATTGCCATAAGTAACTGAACTTTGATGTTCCATACCGGCATAAGGCACCTCAACTAATTTATAACCATCTTCATAAAAAGGATAGGGTCCGAACCAATATTCAAAAGCAGCCAACATTCGTGGCACCTCCTTAAATTGCTCTTTTGCTTTTTTTAAATTGTCACGTAACACATAGTAATCACAATCCAAATTTCCTTTTAAGCCTTTGTAAAATTCACTAAAATGTACATAATCGCCAATGTTCATGTTAACTCCGTAATTGTTAATGGGGTTGGATACAAACCAATTGTAGGTTTTGGTGTTGTCCTTGTTTTCTTCTAAACTCCTTAACCTGCCGTTGGAAACATCCATTAGATTTTTAGGAACCGTAACACTAATTAACATACTGTCGGGTTCATCGTAAGCATGATCTTTATTGGGCCACCAAATACTGGCACCAATTCCCTGGCAAGTGGTAACTACCCACGGATTTCCATTTGCATCTTTTTCCCAACTTAACCCTCCGCTCCAGGGTGGGTTTTTACTTACTTGTGGTTTTCCATTATAAAAAATGGTAAGTTCATTAATAGCTCCTTTTTTCTGATTTTGTATTAACTGAATAAAGTAGGAATAACCATCTTTTTTGAAATTAAGCTCCTTGTCTTGCTGAATGATTTTAGTGATCTTTAAAGGTTCCTGAAGTTCAATTTGCAGTACTTGTTTCGGTTCTAATACTTTGTATTGTATCAAATTACTTCCGGAAAGGGAATGATTTTTAATATCGGGTTTAACACTTAAATGGTAATAGGTCAAATCCCACCATGCTCTTTCAGGAGTAATACTTCCTCTCAAGGTATCCTGATGAGTAAATTCATTTTGCTGAGCATAACACATACACCATAAGCATGAAAAAGCAATAAACAGAATTTTTTTTAGTTGCATAAAATCAAATCTACAACAAATATACCTAAGATGGAGCAACCCTGATTTTTTGAAATGAGTTTTCTAAAAAGTACTACCTTAGCTAAACCTCTTTAAAATCATAATTATGAAAATAATCAAATTAGTCCTTGCCGTAATTATTACGCTCATTACCACACAAACAAAAGCAGATGAAGGAATGTGGATTCCCTTGTTATTGGAAAAATACAACATTACCGATATGCAACAAAAGGGATTTAAATTGACTGCTGAAGACATATACAGCGTAAACCAGGCCAGCATGAAAGATGCGGTAATGATTTTTGGAGGCGGCTGTACAGCCGAACTCATCTCCAATCAGGGTTTGGTTATTACCAATCATCATTGTGGTTATAGCCAAATTCAATCGCACAGCTCGGTGGAACACGATTATTTAACCGATGGCTATTGGGCAATGAACCAAAAAGAAGAACTGGTTTGCCGGGGTTTAAAAGTCACTTTTTTGGTACGCATGGAAGATGTTAGTGCGAAGGTACTGAAAGGTGTTTCTGATATAATGACAGAAAAAGAAAGACAAGATACCATCAAAAGGAACAGTGAGGCCATCATTAAAGAAGCTATAGGAGATTCTCATTACGAAGCCAGTATTAAGCCTTTTTACTATGGTAATGAGTATTATCTTTTTGTTTATGAAGTTTTTAAAGATGTCCGTTATGTTGGTTCACCTCCTTCGTCTATTGGGAAATTTGGTGGTGATACCGACAATTGGATGTGGCCACGCCATACTGGAGATTTTTCTTTATTTCGCATTTATGCCAACCAAGACAATCAACCTGCCGAATATGCTGAAGACAATGTTCCATATCAACCTAAAAAGTTCTTTTCCATTTCACTGGATGGTGTAAAAAAAGATGATTTTACTATGGTTTTCGGCTATCCCTACAAAACCGAAGAGTACATCACTTCTTATGCTGTGAAACAAATTCTGAAGATTGATAATCCCAACAGGATAAAATTAAGACAGAAAAAAATAGACATTTTAAATGTGGCAATGAATGCCGATGCCAAAATAAGAATACAATACTCAGCGAAACATGCCCGAATCTCTAACGCATGGAAAAAATGGATAGGACAAAGCAAAGGTTTAAACCGCTTACATGCCATTGAAAAGAAAGAAGCACTTGAAAAAAGGTTTCAGGAATGGGCAATGTCAACACCTGAAAATCAGAAAAAATATGCTGATCTCTTACCTCAGTTAAAAAAAGCTTATGAAGAATTAGCTCCCTTCAAACTGGCCTACGATTATTGGTACGAAGCAGGTTATTCCATGGATATTGTCCGCTATGCCGGTTATTGGGAAAAATTAATTACTAAAAAAAAGATAGAAAAAGAAACCGTGGAGAAGTTAAAAAAATCGACAACCGGCTTTTTTAAAGATTATAATCAGGAAACGGATAAAAACCTCCTGACTGCGTTGTTACAGTTGTATTATAACAATGTAGATAAAGCTTATCAGCCTTCTGAGTTTTTTTTATTGAAGAATAAATTTAAAGGAAATGTTCAAGCCTATACTAACAATTTATATTCAAAATCGATGTTGGTAAGTGAAGAAAAAGCTAACAAGTTACTAAGTAATTTAAATGCATCTGTATTAAAAAAATTGGAAAAAGATCCTTTAAACAATTTACGAAAAAGTTTGATGGAACTTTATGGTGTTCAATTAAAATTTGCCATACAAGACATTAACGATAAAATTGAACTTCTACAACGCACTTATATGGAAGGCTTACGTGAAATGGACAAAGACAAATTGTTTTATCCGGATGCCAACCAAACCTTAAGGTTGACTTATGGGGCAATTGAAGGTTACGAACCTGCTGATGGTGTGTCTTATAAATACTACACAACGGTAGAAGGCATCATTCAAAAAGACAATCCGGATATCTATGATTATGATGTGCCTGATAAATTAAAAGAATTGTATGCTAAAAAAGATTATGGACAATATGCTGAGGATGGTGAGATGCACGTGTGTTTTATAGCTTCCAATCATACCTCGGGAGGAAACTCCGGTAGCCCGGTAGTAAACGGAAATGGCGAATTGATTGGTGTTAATTTTGACCGCTGCTGGGAAGGAACCATGAGTGATATTATGTATGATAAAAGCCAGTGCCGGAACATTGCTCTCGATATTCGTTATGCCTTATTTATCATTGATAAGTTTGCAGGAGCTGGTAATCTTGTCAAAGAAATGAATCTGATAAAAAATCAATAAAAAGTTGAGGTTATTTTATATAACCGACAATAAAAGGAATAAGTACATTAATCCCATTGCAAAAAGCGATCGTTTTCTTTTTTCTTTATTCTTCCTGAAAAAAACAGGGTAAACAGTACCATTACAATACTAAATCCCAATACAAATGGCCATGCCTGACTTGATAAGGCAATTTATTAAAGGAGTGTACAGCAATGCTTTAAAATAAAGTTCCATAACGAAAAATTACAACATAGTATTCGCCACATTCGCCAATTCTGATCTTTCTCCTTTTTCAAGCGTAATGTGGGCAAAAAGTTCGTGCCCTTTTAACCTGTCGATCAAGTACGACAAACCATTACTTTGTTCATCTAAATATGGTGTATCAATCTGATTAACATCTCCTGTAAAGACAATTTTTGTGTTCTCTCCTGCACGAGTTATAATTGTTTTTACCTCGTGTGGCGTAAGGTTTTGTGCTTCATCCACAATAAAAAACACATCCGATAAGCTTCTTCCCCGGATGTAAGCCAGTGGAGTAATCTGTATTTTACCGTGTTTCTCCATGTCTTCAATTTGTTTGTGTTTTCTTTCATTCTCACCAAATTGATTTTTAATAAACTTCATATTATCCCATAAAGGCTGCATATAAGGGTTCACTTTTTCCTGAGCATCACCGGGTAAAAAACCAATATCTTTATTACTTAATGGAACAATAGGGCGAGCTAAAATAATTTGCTTATAAATTTTTCGTTGCTCCAATGCACTCGCCAAAGCCAGTAAAGTTTTACCGGTTCCGGCAAGTCCCTGAAGCGTTACCAATTTTATATTGGGGTTTAATAAAGCATTGATGGCAAAGGTCTGTTCAGCATTTTTAGGTTTAATCCCATAAATGTATTCTTTCTCAATTCTTTCCAATCGATATTCTACAGGGTTGTAAAAGGCAAGTCCGGAAGCCTTGCCATTTTTAAGGATGTAATAGTGATTCTTGGTAGGGTTTTTAAGAAAAGACGGCTCAGTTAAGGTCCCATCATTAAATAATTTTTTTAGCTCTTCGTGGTCTATGTCTTCAATCAATGTTTTACCCGTAAAAAGGTTTTTGACATCGGTAATCTTTCCTGTCTGAAAATCTTCCGAATTCATGTTTAAAGCCTTGGCTTTTAACCGTAGGTTAATGTCTTTGGTAACTAATACTATTTTGTCTTTTGGATATTTTTTTTGCAGGGATAATGCTGAACTCAATATGAGATGATCGGCTTTTTGTTCCTGAAAGACATCATTAATAGATACCACATTTTCGTTATAATGGATAATTTTAAACTTACCCTTATCTCCATTTATTTTCACCCATTTTTGCAGTGATGTATGTTTAGAAGCCAGTTTGTCTAAAAACCGGATAAATTCCCTAGCTTCATAATTTTTGGTGTCATTCCCCTTTTTAAAATTATCCAACTCCTCTAAAACAGTAATTGGTATTGCAATATCATTTTCTTTAAAACATTTAATAGCATTATGGTCGTGTAAGATAACCGATGTATCTAACACATAAATTTTCCTTTGCTTCATATATTTTGTTTAGGATAAAGGTTTCTACAATGAAATTCCATACAAGAACACACATTCATTTTCAATGCTGAAAAGTTAAAGAGAATATAAAGTTTAAAAGCTAATATTCATTTTGTTTTATTAACCTGCTTTTGTTATTAATTGAAAATGCATTTGCTAATTTTAAGGAACAGTGTAAGCAGTTTTTATAATTCTTCTAAACAAAAAATCTATTAAATGAATTTCGAAAACTAGTATAGCAATAAGAAAGTATATGTATAATTAATGTTCAGATAACATAAATGGGCTATTTCCAATCTCTCCTTCATCAATGTCATTCATGCACTTAAAATGTTTTTTTGGGCATTGGTCATAACCCAACTTAGAAC